>CALLVY010000755.1 GCA_938015925.1 uncultured Saprospiraceae bacterium | reverse complement strand
TTTTTCAACGTTTTTATCAAGGCTGCTTTTATCGAAAACCTCGTATTGGCTTATTTCCTTGGAATGTGTTCTTTCTTGGCAGTATCTAAAACGGTGCAAACTGCATTTGGATTAGGATTAGCTGTTATTTTTGTATTAGGTATCACGATGCCAATCAACTGGATGATCAACGAATATTTGTTGAGTGAGTCAGGGATGTTTGGAATGGATTTGACCTTCTTGCGATTTATCCTTTTTATTGCGGTAATTGCTTCGATGGTACAATTGGTAGAACTGGTGATAGAAAAAGTATCGCCTTCCTTATACAATTCCTTAGGTATCTTCTTGCCTTTGATTACCGTAAACTGCGCCATCCTTGGAGGGTCTTTATTTATGGTTGCTAGAGAATACAATTTCTCAGAATCTGTAGCCTTTGGATTAGGTGGTGGTTTTGGTTGGTTCTTGGCGATCATCGCCTTAGCTGCTATCCGCGAAAAAATCCGCTACTCTAATGTACCTCCAGCACTTCGTGGCTTGGGGATGGCATTTATCCTTACGGGTTTGATGGGAGTTGCATTTATGAGTTTGATGGGAATTGATCCTACGGCTTTGTCAAATTTGACAAAGTAAGAGGATTAAATAATAGGTTGTTAGAGAATAGCTTGTCTTGCTTCCCAATTTGAATTTTAAAAAGACGTTCTTTGACAAATTCCGTGGTCAATCAAAAAGAAGAAAAAAAAGCGACTGAAAGAAGCGTTTTTTCTTCTTTTTGATTGACTCACACACGGGATTTTTCTAAGAACCATAAAAGACTAGATATGTTTATAGTACTTTCTATTTTAGTTTTTAGCTCCGTTATCCTTTTGCTTTCGATCATGCTCATCGTAGCACGAAAGCGTTTGGTACCTCAAGGAGAAGTAAAGATTGTGGTCAATGGAGATACCGAAAATCCGCTGATGGTTCAGCCGGGTGGTACTTTATTGGGAGCCCTTTCTGAAAAGAGTATCTTCTTACCTTCTGCCTGTGGTGGTGGTGGTACTTGTGCAATGTGCGAGTGTCATGTACTCGAAGGTGGTGGAGATGTACTGCCTACAGAAATGAATCACCTGACTCGTCGCGAAGCAGCAGAGCACAAACGCCTGTCTTGCCAAGTGAAAGTACGTCAGGATATGGTGATTGAAATTCCTGAAGAAATATTTGGGATTAAAAAATGGGAATGTACCGTTAAGTCCAATGATAATGTAGCTACTTTTATTAAAGAGTTTGTGGTACAATTGCCTCCTGGAGAAACGCTTGATTTCCAATCGGGTGGATATGTACAAATTGATGTTCCTGTGGTAACCGTAGATTTTTCTAAGGACATCGAAGTACAAAAAGAATACCATGCAGATTGGGACAAATTTGGTCTTTGGTCTTTAAAAATGGTAAACCCAGAAGAGCAATTCCGTGCTTACTCTATGGCCAATCACCCTGCGGAAGGAGATATCGTGATGTTGAATATCCGTATTGCAACTCCACCTTGGGATCGTCAGAAAAATGCTTGGATGCCTGTTAACCCAGGAGTTTGTTCTTCTTATGTATTTGCAAGTAAGCCAGGTGATAAAGTAACCATCTCCGGACCTTATGGAGAGTTCTTTATCAAACCAACCAAAAAAGAAATGGTGTACATCGGAGGAGGAGCTGGAATGGCACCTTTGCGTTCCCACCTATTCCATATCTTCCACACCTTGAAAACTAAGGATCGTAAAGTTTCTTACTGGTATGGAGGGCGTTCAACCAAAGAGTTGTTCTACACCGATCACTTTAGAAAAATTGAAGAGGAATTTCCAAACTTCACTTATAATATCGCCTTGTCTGATCCAACAGAAGAAGACAACTGGAAGTTGAAAACCAGTCTGGATGATAAAGCCGCGGATGGATACAAAGGATTTATCCACCAGGTTTTATATGATAATTACCTCAAAGATCACCCAGAGCCAGAAGAAATCGAATACTATTTCTGTGGACCTCCATTGATGAATGCAGCAGTAATCAAAATGCTGGATGATTTGGGAGTGCCGGATGAAAACATCGCTTTCGATGATTTTGGAGGATAACTAATTTGCCCCCGTTTAATAACTTTACCTATAATAAAATCCAAATGAAAGGAAAGGTGCTTCGAGTTTCGGAGCACCTTTTTCGTTGGGGAAGGTTTTGGTGGAGAGATGGACTTTCTATGCTTTGTGTGTGCGGGAGTATTTTTATTTATCAATAAAGTCTAATATTTGACTAAGCTTTCAGCACTAATGACACGCCCTTCTTTATCTAGGATTTTTATTACATAAAACCCTAAATCTAGATGCTGCAAATGAATAGCCTTATTAGATTTAAAGGAATTTCTTTGAATCAGTTTACCATCTATTGCATACAACTCATAAAAGGCCAATTGTTCTTCCGTATAATTATTTGCTTTTATCTTGATTTCATTGTTGCTTGGATTTGGATAGATGAAAAAACGATTTTCTTCAACGATTTGCTTGTCCGAGGTAGGTAAATTTGATAGATCTATGGCTGTTATAAATACTTCTATGTTGGAAAACATGTTCGTGTTTGTACTTTTTCCCATCACAACTATTGATTCATCATTGTATAATTCAGCATCTTCGTATCTATTTTCATAGTCTGCTTCCCCATAAAATTCATTCCAGAGCGAATCCCCCTGAGCTGAAAATTTATGAATTTTAAACCCTTCCAGGTTATCCTTTTCAAAGTTTTCAAATATAAAAATTTCATTTTTTTGATTTGCTAGAATTTTATTAGGATAATTAAATTCATAATTATCATTAAGGATTAACTCCTCTCCACTAAGGCTATATTTAATGACATGATGCGTTTCATCATAGTCAGAAGTAAGTTGCACCGTAAGAATTTCATTATCATTATTGATACCTAGTGCAAGAACTTCATTGTCTATAGCTTTAGTATAGATTAAATGACCAGAACCGTCAAATAAGCTTAAAAAGGTATCCGGTGAATTGATATCATTCGTATATATTAAAGCAATACTTTCATTTGGAAGAATGGCCAATTTAGGTTGGTAGCCGAGAACTGAAACGGGTATCCTTCTCGACCATATTCTCTCTCCTGCAAAATCAAATTTCATGAGAAAATAATCAATACTAGAAAATGATCCTGCTATAATTATTCCATCAGATACAGTCTCTACCTGATCGATGTGGTGAATAGAATCCATTTCTAAGTCTTCTCTTATCCATTTAGTTGTGAGGTCATCTGAATTATTGATCTGTGCAAGATAATCTGCTGATCCAAAGTTTCGATTGCCCACCGTGAAAATTTCGTTATTTTCGTTTTGCGCCATGACCAAAATATCTTCTCTAGAGCTACATAGAGCTCCTGCAATACAATTGTTCTCCGATAGAGAATCCCCATTCATTAAATCAACGGATAAGATAAAAACGGTTCTTGACTGGTTTGGACTGGGACCAAAATAGTACCCGCCGACAACTATTTTTTCATCCCCTTGAATAAGCATATCCGTTGGTCTCAAAGTAGAAGATTCGGTCAAATCGTATTTTTTAGTCCATATGATTTGAGCATCTAGACCAATGGAAAAAATAAAAAAAATGAATAGGTATAAGTATTTCATATTGAGCTATTTTTTAAATGGATTGAATAGTTTTTCTACTTTATTTGAAGTGTGATTTATACTGAATTTTCATTTGATTTTTACAACTTACAGGCACTCGTATATAAACAAATTTGTATTATATGTTCACAAATTATAGGCCATTTTCCTGTTGGTAAACTTTTAAAGAAATAATATTGAATACTAGGCTTTTAATCCACAACAATCTCATCCACAAACAACCAAGATTCATTCCCCTCACCCTGCCGACCTTTTGGAATTATACCATAATTTTCAGCAACTACTTTTAGATATCGACTCTGCACCGCATCGAGTGCAATAACATGTTTAACTAATTTTTGATCCCCTTCGATGGTTTTACTTCTACGCTTTTCTATAAAGTCAAGGCCATCTTCAGAAGTAAAAACTTGGATGGATTTGGGTAAATAAATCCATTGTCCTTCTCCAATGAAAAAGCGGAAAGTAATCGTATTGATCGTTTCTTTTTTTCCTAAGTCAATGACTGCTTCAAGATCTTTCCCATCAAAGCCCAACCACTCGGCATCTCCATAGCGCTCTGGATTCCCATTCGCTCCATTGATTAAAGAACCGGGACCACCACCACTGTATTTGGAGTGAGGGAGTGTTTTTAAAACGATCTTTTTTCCTGCTGCTTTGTGCATTCGGATATTTTGTTGCCACGAACGACCTATTGGTTTTTCGGCTAAAAAAGACTGCGCTTTAATCTGTTGATTCGTCGTAACTTTTATAGGATTACTGTATAAAGAAGATTGCAGCGTAGGTTCACCACCATCCAAGGTATAGCGAATTTGACCATCCTTGGCGAGTGCTTCGATTTCGACTTCTACCGCTCCATCTTTGGGTTGAATGGAAGAAGACAAATCGTAGAGGTGATTGGCCACATTGATACCCATCGCTGCTAATCTATTCGTATGGAAACTTATTCGCTCAACAAAATGATCAAAATCCCGCTGGTCTTGTGGCGACCAAACGACTTCCGATAAAGCACATACTCTAGGAAAAGCCATATATTCCACTTGTTCAAAATTAGGCAGG
Source organism: uncultured Saprospiraceae bacterium (assembly GCA_938015925.1). Classification (GTDB taxonomy): domain Bacteria; phylum Bacteroidota; class Bacteroidia; order Chitinophagales; family Saprospiraceae; genus CALLVY01. The sequence continues at coordinate 8,667 of CALLVY010000755.1, read as the reverse complement.
TATTCACTCCAAAGATTACCTTGTGATCCGAGGATGTGTTTGGCTTCGGATGGACTAAGTTCATCGGGAATGGGATCGTATTGGTAAATTTTTTCTAATGGAATAAAACCACCAATCGCAACAGGCTCGTCAGGATGATCGCTTTGGTAATAATCAAGATAGCAATGAGAAGTAGGCGTCATGATCACGTCGTGTCCTGCCTTGGCGGCCTCTATTCCTCCTTCTATTCCTCGCCAGGACATGACCGTTGCATTGGGAGCCAAACCACCTTCCAAAATTTCATCCCAACCAATGATTTGTTTGCCTTTGGAATTGATGTGCTTTTCGATTCTGCGAATAAAATAACTTTGTAAAGCCATCTCATTTTCCAAGCCTTCCTGACGCATGAGTCTTTGGCAAAAAGCACTTTCTTGCCATTTTGTTTTAGGCGCTTCATCCCCACCGATGTGGATGTACTTGCCAGGAAAAAGAGGAATCACTTCATCAAATACATTTTCCAAAAAATCAAAAGTAGCAGGTGTTGGGCAAAAAATATTGGTAGAGATGCCCCATATTCTCCAGACACTATAGTTTTTATTTTCGCAAGCCAATTCTGGATAAGCAGCCAAAGCGGCCTGGGCATGTCCCGGCAATTCAATCTCCGGGATGACCGTGATAAAACGCTCCGCAGCATATTGAACCACTTCCTTGATGTCTTCCTGGGTATAAAATCCACCATATCTTTTTTTATCATACTGATGTGGTTGATCATTATAATGACCAATCAGAGTGCCACTTCTAAATCCTCCAACTTCGGTCAATTTTGGATATTTTTTTATTTCAATTCGCCAGCCCTGATCATCGGTCAGGTGCCAATGAAAGTGGTTGAATTTGTGATAAGCAATCTGGTCAATAAATTTTTTGACTTTATCGACTTTTAAAAAATGACGAGCAACATCAAGGTGCATTCCACGATAGGGGAATCGAGGCTCATCTTTAATTTCAACCGCAGGAATGGCCCAACTTATTTGTGGAGAACTAGTGGGTTTTTCGAATTCCAGCGGAAGTAATTGCCGAAGGGTTTGTACTCCATAAAAGAGCCCTGCTGGATTTTTAGCTCGGAGCACGATTCGATCAACTTGGACGCTAAGGGCATAGCCTTCTGTATTTTCAATGGATTTATCCAATCGGAAAACGATGGCATTTTTTTGCGAACCTTCTGGAGTGATGGCCAGGGTATAGGTCGTTGCTGTTTTTATTTGTTGTGCAAATTCACGAAGGAGGAGATTTACTTTTTCTTCTTTTTCATTGCTCTGCAAAACCGTATTTTCATCAATGATAAATTTTCCAGCTTGTGCTTGTAGGTGAGCAGGGAAGGGGATCAATGGATATTGCGATTCTGGATTTATTTCAGAAGCGGATTCCATTTGGCAATTAGAGAAAAGGAGGAGTAAAAAAAAGAATAAGGAGATTGGTTTTTTCATAAGCTTGAATTGTGATCAATCTCACAATATAACCAGTTCCTTTTGGCATTAGAAACCAGAACAAAAAAAAAAGGCCGTCTTCCGTTAGGAGATGGCCTCTTTTAATAGGGTTTTCTGAATTGATTCAATTTACATTGAAATTTTGGGGTAATGAAAGTTAGGTATATTAGAATGATCCTACAGGCTTTGAGCAGTATCGTAGAATTGGTTATTCAATTGGTTCTTGGAGTTACACAGGCGCTTGCTATGAAAAAAGACGAGCAGCAAAACTTTTATTGTTTTGCTACCCGCATGTAACTGACCTTTTTTGCAAGTTAAGCTGAAAAGGCCTTAAAGCGTATCACCCATTTGGGTGATTTTGCTTTTACAGGCGGATTTATCCATCTTCTTCCACTTCTGAAACGCTTTTTTGCGACTTATTAATCGTTTTACGAGGAGATGGATTGCTATTTCTTTCCGGATCAATATCGGATAGGATCAATGCGATTCTGGACTTAACACCGGTTTTTTTGAATACATGTTTTAGATGCGTTTTTACCGTATTGATAGAAACGCCTAATTCTTCAGAAATGGCCTTATTGGATTTACCTAATAGGAGTTGTTCCAGTACTTTTTGTTCTGTGGGAGTTAGCTCAGGGTATGTCATATTTAACAGTTTGCCTAAAGTTGACCATTTTTTTGGCAAATCTTCTCACCCAAAAGTGGGATATTGAGGGAATAATATTGGAAAATGTTAATTTTTTAGGTCAATTCTCTCAATTTGGCTACTGCTTGGGATCTCGTATGCACTTCTAGTTTTTCATAAATGTTTTTAATGTGGGTCTTTATGGTATTGATACTAATGAAATGCGTTTCGGCCATTTGCTTATTGGTTTTGCCGTTGCGGAGGTCGAGTAAAATCTCAAATTCTTTATTGGTAAGCGGAGAATAGATTTTTTTGTTGACACTTTCCAGCGTTATGGTACCAATGCTTTGAATTTGGAAAAAATTGAAAAGCGCAATTTCCAGGGTGGACAATAGGTCCCGTTCATCGAAGGGTTTGACGATGTAGCCCATCGGTCGGGTATGTTTGGCTCGGTCGAGGGTGGTCTTATCTGCATAAGAGGTCAAGAATACAAAAGGGATTTTGTATTTCTCTTTGATGACTTCGGCAAGATAGATACCGTCTTTCTCTTCCCCGAGATTGATATCGAGAATAGCAATGTCAGGACAATTGGATTCGAGCTGTAATAATGCCGCATCAATGCTATGAACGATAGCAGAAACGGAATAATCAATGCTGCCTAGATAATCGGCAATATCCTCTGCAATAAGTGGTTCGTCTTCAACAATTAGTACTCTGATTTCTGACATATTCTTAGGTCGTTTTAAAGTTTTGGATGAGTAGTTTGACTACGGTTCCATTCTCCTGATGTATTTGTAATTTCCCTTTTAGTTTTATCGCAAAGGTTTCGATTAATTTTATACCAAAACCACCATCCGAATTACTGGCCAATCCGGTCGATTGAATGCCAATACCATTGTCTCTTACTTCTAGCAAGAGATTGTTTTCTTCTTTTCTTAAAGAAACCGCTACGATGCCTTTCGTCTGATTTGGAAAAGCATATTTAAGCGCATTGGTCAATAGCTCATTGAGGATTAAACCCAAAGGGATTACGGTATCTACATCGAGGTTGATTTCGTCGATTTGTGTTTCGAGGTTAATGCGCTCCGGATCAATATTGTAAGAGTTAAATAAACTCTTGCTGAGTTTTTCGATGTACTCTTTGACACTAACGCCCAGTAGGTTGTCTTTCTGATAAAGATTTTGGTGAATAATCGCCATAGACTTTACTCGGTTCCTTCCTTCTTGCAATGCGTCCAAAGCTTTGGTGTCATCTATGAATTTGGATTGTAATTTGAGTAAACTGGAGACGACTTGCAAATTGTTTTTTACACGATGGTGTATTTCTTTGAGTAGAATTTCTTTTTCGGACAAAGCTTTGGCGATCAAACGGTTTTTCTCCGCGAGTCGCTCATTGGTTCGATGTCGCAAACGATAGAGGTAATACAAACTAACGAGTACGCCACAAGCTAAGAGTAAGCCCAATAAGGTCGTTAAATTACTCCGTCGATTTTCTCGAATCGTCAAATCCTTAATGTCTTGTTCGGCTTTGAGTAAAGTGATTTCCTTTTCTTTCTTGCTTCTTTCAAACTGTCCTTCTAATTGATGAATGCGTTCACTTTTTTCCAGATTAAAAATACTATCATTGAGCATGGCTGCTTTTTCGCCACTTTGAATAGCAGCTTGGTATTGGCCATTTTGTTCAAAATAATTACTTCGAAGGGTGTGCAATAATTGGGAATTTTTTAGATCACCGGAAGTACTTAGCAGGACTTGAGCAGCATCTAGTGCCGTTTTGGCCGCAGGGAGTTCTTTTTTCAATGTTTTTAACTTGCCCAGGATTAAGTAAGCATCTACTAGTTCGGAAGGTTCGTTCCTTTGCTCTATCATGGCAAATACCACCTTATAATTTTTTTCTGCTTCTTTAAGCTTGCCTTGTTTGATGTACAAATTGACAATGCTCATCAAGCGATTAATTATACCCCCTTCATTTTTTCTAGTTTGATTGAGGGCCAAGCCTTCTTGTAAAAATTCGAGTGCTTCCTGATCCTTCCCTTGCTTTTCTTTTATCTTGGCAAGCGTAGATAAAGCGAGGCTGGTGTAATAATTTAGGTCTAATTTTTTAGCTAAGGCTACGGCCTTTAAAGCATATTCTTCTGCTCTTTCCAAATTATTTTCCGCAATAAAAACTTTGGCAAGATTGGAGTATTTGATTACTAAGGTAGGAGAATCTCCTTTTGCTTCCAACATACCAATACTTAGCAAACGGAATTTCATGGCTTCTTCCTGGTCGTTGAGTCTGGAGTATAAAGTAGCCAGGTGGTCATAAGTGAGGATGATGTTTTGTTCGATCTTGCGCTCCTTTTTTATTTGATAGCCTTTTTCGATATACCATTTGGCAGAATCGAGCTGGCCAAGACTAAGGTAGTCGTAGCCAATCATAGATAGGCCGTTGGCATAGGAAGGCCATTCCTTTAGGGTCTTCGCAGCTTCTTTGTGTATCTGATGGTAGGGGAGTGCTTCTGCAAATTGGGACTTCATAAAATAAATCTCTCCGATCCCCGCAGTAGATTGCATGATCAAGGAAGGTTCGTTTACTTGTTGGGCCAAGGAAACCGCTTGCTTATAGGTTTCTATCGATTCGTCTATTTTTCCAGAAAAGACCAAACAAGCGGCCAAGCTCTTAGTGGCCTGGGCTTGTAATAAAACATTTTCTTCTGTTGCTAAATCACGGAGTACTTGCTGGAAAAATGGAATGGCTTCTTTAAATTTAGATTGAGTAGCCAAATCCTCTCCCGTTTTAAAATTAGCTTCCACTCCCATTCCTTGCTGCGCCTTAGCCCAAGGCATAAGGAAGATGCAAGAAAGAAGAAGTAATATTTTTGGAAGCAAATTCTTCATTAAACCAGTTTGAATTTTCGAATTGATAATTTGATGGCGGTTCCGTTTTTTTCTTTGATTTCCAGACTGGCCATGAGTTTTTCTAGAAAAGAATCAATAAGGTTGGTTCCAAAACCACCTTCTTTGGTATTCCCTTTTTTATCCGTAGAGATCCCCACCCCATCATCTGCGACCTCTAAAACTAGAAGATCTTCTGAGCGCTTTAATTTTACGGTGACGTTGCCTTCCGTTTCATTTGGAAAAGCATGTTTAAGCGCATTACTCAATAATTCATTTAAGATAAGTCCGATGGGAATAATAGTGTCTACGTCAATATTGAGATCGTCAATATCGGTTTTAAGATGAATGCGTTCTGCGTCAATATTATAAGAGTGAAATAAACTTTGACTTAGTTTTTCGATATAGTCGCTCGCTTGTACGCCAGTGAGATTGTCTACTTGATAAAGGTTTTGATGGATTAAAGACATGGACTTTACCCGGTTGCGCCCTTCTTGAATGGCGTCCAATGCTTTTTCGTCTTTGATGTATTTGGTTTGCAATCGCAGCAAACTCGAAACCACTTGCAGGTTGTTTTTTACTCGATGGTGAATCTCTCGCAATAAGATTTCTTTCTCTGCCAAAGAATTGGCAATGGTGATGTTTTTTTCTCCAAGACTTTCGTTGGCCAGGCGTCGGGTTCTGTTCAGATAGTAAAGCACAAACATTAAACCCAAAGCAAAAAACAAAGCAATAGAAGCGATGATATTATTTCTTCGCGTTTGGTAAATCTTTAGGTCCTTGATTTTATTTTCTGAATTTAGGCTGGTGATTTTTTGATCTTTTTTGGCCCTTTCATAGCGTTCCTCCAATTCATGGACTTTTTTACTTTGCTCCAAATTATAACTCTCTTGTTTGTATTCTTGAGCTAATCGAAATGCTTGTAGGGCTTTTTGAGGATTACCAATCTTCTGGTAGTATTGCATTTCCAACTCGTGGTAATAAGAAAAGTTGCTCGCTTGTTTGTACGCTATAACATGTTGTTGAGCAGAGTCAAGAAATATTTTGGCGATGGCTGGTTTGTTTTGAAGGAGTTTTAATTTTACAAAAGACAAGTTCAAACTAATAATATCATCCTTTTTTCCCTCAATTAAGGCGATGTCCAAACCTTCTTTAAAATAGGATTCTGACCGTTCGTAGAATCCTTTATTCAGATAGATTTTTCCAATGCGTGCTAATAAGAAGGATTTTAGTGGAGCAGAATCTGCGGATCTATATAATTTTAAACTTTCCTCATAATATTGTAAGGCTTCGTCTGGCCGATTCTGCTTGGAACGAATTTTTCCCATCGTAGTGAGAGAAGCTGCCAACCAAGTAATCAAGTTTTCTTCGCGAGCGAGCACAATGGCTTTATTGGCATATTCTTCTGCCCTTAGAAGATTTTCCTGTATAGAAAGGATAGTAGCAATATTGGCATACTGAATGACCATTTGAGGTTTCTTGTTTTGCCGCTCTAGTATTTTTAATGCTTTGATTTGGAAGTCAATAGCCTTGTCATAATCTCCGGTTTCGTTAAAAAGGTTTCCCAGATGATTATAGTGCATTTCCAAATCGATAAAATCTTGGTTTGCTAATTTGATTTCGAGCGATTTTTCTATCCAGTACTGCGCAGAATCAATTCGTCCCAATCGAAGTAGACTAATTCCTAGGTTACTCATATGGCAAGTCATCAAAGTAATATTGCCTTCTTTTTGAGTTTGAATAATGCCTTGTCTTAAAACTGGATTGGCTTTTTCATATTCTCCAGTCATATTATAGAGCTCTGCTAAGGCGTCAGTGGTACGATTAAACGTTGCGGAAGAACCATGCTTTGAGGAAAGTTGGTAGGCTAGGCGATAGGTTTCTTTAGCTTTTGCGATGTCTCCTGTAAATAAATAGGACTTGGCCAGGTATTCCTGCGCACTGGCTTGGCCTTGCTTGTTATTGTCTTTTTCAAAAGCAATAAATGCAGAACGCAATAAGGGAATGGCCTCTCTATAAGCCCCTTGATCGCAAAGCTGTATCGCTTCTTGCAAAGGATCTGCTTGAGCAGCAGTCCAGCCAAAAAGGAAGAATAACAAAACCAGAAAGGATAATTGTTGGTTTTTTGACATTGGTCTCAACAGTTACGCAAATTGCTAAATAATGGATGAAGAATAGATTCTGTATTTGGATTAAAAGGTATGAGTCCCAAATCGAGATTTATTATTTGACCATTATTTTGAGGAGATAACTTTTCTGTAAACAGGGGGGAATTATTTTCTCTTACTCTAATGTAAGCAATCTCTTGCAAAAATGTAGCGATTTCCTATAGCAATATTGGTTCTGCGATTCATCGAGACCTCGTATTAAGGAACCATTTTTCAAAAAATATCGTTCACAATGCCGTATATTCGCAACATTTGAAATTAGAATTTTCTAAACTAGAAAAGCCGGATACACCGAACGATAATATTGATAGAAATGAAAGAGCCAAAAAGATATTTAGTGACTTCTGCCTTGCCTTATGCCAATGGTGCTTTGCACCTCGGACACCTGGCAGGAGCTTACCTGCCCGCAGATATTTACGTACGCTACTTGCGCCTATTGGGCAAAGATGTTGCCTTCGTTTGCGGATCTGATGAAAATGGAGCAGCAATTACCATTCGTGCCAAAAAAGATGGTGTTTCCCCAAAAGTGATTATCGACAGATACCACGAACTCAATCAAAGTTCTTTTAAGCACCTCGGAATCTCATTCGATATCTATCACCGAACCAGCGATCCTTTACACCACAAAACCGCTCAAGAGTTTTTTACCAAACTATACGAAAAAGGTGGCGAGTTTGAAGAAAAGGATTCGGATCAATATTATGATGAAGGATTTGATCAGTTCTTGGCCGATCGATACATCATAGGTACCTGTCCCAAATGTAGCCACGAAGAAGCCTATGGCGATCAATGTGAAAACTGTGGCTCTGATTTATCTCCTACCGAATTGATCAACCCGCGTTCTACCCTCAGCGGAAATACACCGGTCCTTCGAAATACCAAACATTGGTTTTTTAGACTCGACAAACACGGCGACTGGCTCCGCGACTGGATCAAAGATGGTCTCTTCGAAGGCGGCCAACATCACGATGCCTCCACTTGGAAAAAACACGTTCTCGGACAATGCCTTTCTTGGTTGGACAATGATGGAGGATTGCAATCGCGATCCATTACCCGCGATTTGAGTTGGGGAATTCCGGTGCCTTTGGAAGGAGCGGAAGGGAAAGTACTTTATGTTTGGTTTGATGCACCGATTGGATATATCTCTGCCACCAAGCAATGGGTAATTGATCAAGGAAAAGATCCGGATAGCTGGAAAGATTATTGGCAAAGTGAGGATAGTGAATTGGTTCACTTTATTGGCAAAGACAATATCGTTTTCCATTGCATCGTCTTCCCGGCAATGCTCAAAGCACATGGCGATTACAATCTTCCGGTAAATGTACCCGCCAATCAATTTTTAAATTTTGAAGGTCGTAAATTTTCCAAATCAAAAGGTTGGGGAATTAAACAACACCAATACCTGGAAGATTTTGCGGATTTCCCAAACAAGGAAGATGCTCTTCGTTACGCGCTATTGCGCAATATGCCAGAGAATCGCGATAGCGATTTTAAATGGGATGAATTTGTAGAATACCACGATAAAGAATTGGCC
>CALLVY010000754.1 GCA_938015925.1 uncultured Saprospiraceae bacterium | reverse complement strand
TTAATTTTGTCCACATCTAGCTCCAATTGTCCATCTTCAAATCTCAAAACATCGAAGAATAATCGCTTTCCAACTTTATCAAAAATTTCAATCGTACTTTCTTGAGATTCCAGATTATCAACTTTTAATTGGATCATATCCTTAACTGGATTTGGAAATAATTCAATCGTAGGTTCTGATTCAAATCTCACTACTTCGACATGTGAATATTCAAACGATCCATCCGTATCGACAATCTTGAGTCTGTAATAATTTAGTCCATTTTCTGGACGATTATCTTTAGTATTATAAAATTGATACTCAATCGTGTTCCCCGCACTTGATTTTCTTCCTATCGTTTCGAAGTTGGTGATGTCACTTGACCGTTCAATTTCAAAATGACTCGTATTCAATTCTGAGGCAGTTTCCCATTGCAAGTACACGTGAGTACCTTGTTGAGCAGCTTGGAATTTGGTTAACTCTACCGGTAGTGCATTTGATGCTGAGATGGAACCCAACGTTAATTTTTGATCTCCCCATGGTGGAGGATCTCCCAACAATGCACTACTGGTAACAGATCCTTCGGTAGTCGTTCCACTAGTTGCACTATTACCATAATTTTTCCATTCTTCCAAGCCAACGGTTTCATCTGCTCTAGCAACTACCATATCGTCCAGGTCAGTAATTCCTCCAACGATAGCTTCACTCCAATGAAGCGTTACCTTGACATCATTCCCTGCATTTTTTCCAATTGACCAATATTTGTCTCCATTGACATTATCCATTGTAGACTGATCAAAATTATCACCCCACGGTGGCGGATCACCAAAAAATTGTGCCTTAATTTCTGAAGAAGAATTAGCTACTTCTGAAATAGTTATCGGTGCATAGGTAGTTGAATTTCCTATCGGAAAAGTAAAGTCTTGATTATCTGTTCGTCCTATTTTGACCATAGGGCCTTCAATATAAGCGGCATCACTTCCCCCTACAATAGTAGCATTGTCTTCTATGTATAACATTGCTGTTTCAGAGGTAATAATTTTTCCACTATTTAAATATAAAACATCTTCAACTCTTAAATCTCCTTGTAAAATTAAAGGTGAGGTAGAAGTATTTTTTAAAGATAAATTGGAAATCCATAAAGAATCATTACCAGTATTTTCTAATTTGGTAGGTGGTACTGTTTGAGAAATAGTTCCATTAAATTCCAAGGTGCTCGTATTATTCATATTTAGCGCTCCGTAATTAGTAGGGCGTAGTAAAGCTCCTCCCAATTTTAAAACGGATTCATCGTCCAAATATATTTGAGCTGCCTCATCGCTTACCGCACTCATAGAGATATTGCCTCTTATTTCCACAATGGCAGAAGAGCCAGATGAAGCAAGTATCACCTTCTTACCTGTAGCTGTTGAATTTAAATTCACATTTCCATTGACGGTTAAACTGCCACTATTTAATCCTGCACCTAAAGCAAAATATCCACTTCCTCCTGAATTAGTAAGGGTTGCACTTCCGTTGATTTGAAGATGTGAAAGTGAAGATGTTGACGCAACGAAGAAGTTGTTTCCTCCCGTCATATTCATCTCTAAATTTCCGATGAGTGTCAATTCAGACGAACCTTTTAATTCAAACAAGAACTCCTTTCCTCCATGACAATTCAAATAGGTATGCCCTCCTATATTCATCTTTGCACTTCCTTCCATCAAGACTTCTTCATTATATTCATCGTTGTCAGAATCATGATAATTGAAAGTAAAATCGTTATCAACAGTCATAATTGCAGATCCTAATAAATGTAATCTTAATCGTTTGTCTTTATTGTTTCCACTCACTCTTTCAAAAAGAGAAGAACCTTTAACATGAAAAGTTACAGAACCCTGAATTTTTAAATCAACATTTTTATCAATGTTATTGGCTGTTACTTCTAGGTCATTTAATACGGTAAAAGAATTATCTCCCTCTATGGTTAAAAAAGAGGTATTAGAAGAGTTGTTGATTTCCAATCTCTTGATAGTTACATCACCTGCATTATTATCAAAAGTGACATTAAAACCATCTATGACAACTACATCTGCTGAACCGGGTAATTTATTACCCTGATCCCAAGTGGAAGTTAAGTGCCAACTTGTATTGGCAATGGCTTTAAAAATAGTAGCATTTGAGGAAAATGGCAGTAAGAAGAATAAAAATAGGAAAACTATAATTTGAGGAAAATTCTTCATGGGTTGTTGGTTATGTGATAGGTATGATATAAAGAGTGCGGAGGGAGAAAAAAATATGGTGGGAGGGTATATTCAATAAATAATAGTTGCAATTATTCTGCCAAAATTAAAAAGTCAGGCACTTGCATTTATTACAAGACAAAGGTAGACATGGAATAATGTTTGCTTTTCTATTTCTACTTTACTGCTCGATCTCCATGCTTTAAATACCACCGATGAGATTAATTAGTTTACTCTTAGCACTTTCTTTTTTTTCAACTTCCATTGCTGCAAGCAAAGTGGATAGTTTGTTGAATATACTGGAGGAACAAAAACTAAACAACCCAGATAAACTATATGACATTCATTATAAATTGGGAGATGCCTATGGCTCTCGCACAGAAGAAAATTATAAATTAGCTGGACATCATTATTCGATTGCTTTAAATATTGTAAAAGAAACTGGAGAGCTTGAAAAAATAGCAAACTGTCTTTATAGAATCGGATACTCCCATCAAAGGAGAAATAATTACCAAGAGGCTTTAGTTTATTTCAATAAAATTCTTGAGCTAAATGATGAAAAGAAATATAACTTCAAAAAACCAAAAGCCTACACTCAAATTTCTACTATTTACCAAGCTTTAGGAGATTACCAAAGAGCATTTGAAAACCAAATGAAAGCGCTGCTGATTTATGAAGTGAAAGAAGATTTACTAGGAGTGGCTAATAGTAATTACAATTTGGGGACTATTTTTTATTACCAAAATCAATATAAACGTTCCTTAGAATATTATCAAAAAGCCAAAACGATTGTTGATGAATTAAAAAATGAACAATTTAATTTTTCATGTGTGGCAGCATTGGGCTCCGTTTATGAAAAACTACATGACAACGAAGAAAGCCTGAAATACAATAAGCTTTCTCTCGAACTAGCAAAGAAGCAAAAATATAAATCAGGTATTGCCTATGCGAAAGGTAACATCGCTATGAATTACCTTGCTCAAGGTGATTTCATTAAAGCAGAAAAATGTTTAAAAGAATCCATTGCAATAAAAAGTGAACTTGGAGATGGGTATGGTACGATAGGAAATGGAATTGATTTGTCCCAATTATATATTTTATGGAACAAACCTGAAGAAGCTATTCCTATTTTGGAAAAAGCACTAACCCTCGCACTCGAAGTTGAATCTAAAAGCCGCCAATCAGATATTTATAAAAGCTTGTCTTCTGTTTATGACGAACTTAACCGTCCCGTAAAATCCCACTTCTATATCAAAAAATATGTGGCGCTCAAAGACTCTTTGTTGAATGAGAAAACGCTAGAAGAGATGGGCCAATCTAAAAAACGATATGAGGTACAAAAACGCGAACATGAGATTGTAGTATTAAGAAAAGAGAATCTGATATTAGGAAAAGATAAAAGCATTCAGCAGCTTAAAATTTACATGGCTTTCATTATCATAATTGTTTTCTTTTTATTCTTATGGTGGATTAAAAGTCGATTAAAACTTCAAGAAAATAACAATAAACTATTAGCAGAAAAAAATGAGGAAATCAATGTACAAAACTTAGAATTGCAACGTACCCAAGATCAATTAATCAATGCTAATAATTTATTGGAAGACAACAATCTTCTTTTAGGTGAAAAAAATGAAGAGATAAAAGTGAAAAACAAACAGTTGGAACATTCCAATGAAGACCTCCAACAGTTTGCATATGTTGCTTCTCATGATTTGAAAGAACCACTTAGGATGATTAACTCTTACACTAAATTGTTGGAGCGGAGATACAACGATTTATTTGACAGTACCGGAAAAGAGTTCATGCACTTTGTAACCGATGCGGTATCGAGGATGGAAATATTATTAGATGATTTGTTGGACTTTTCGAAAGCAGGAACTCAAGAACCTCCTCAAGAAGCTACCGCTATTGAAGATGTTATGTTTTTAGTAGAATCTAATTTACGGCACCGATTCGAAATACTCCAAGCGAAATTAATTGTCCAAAATAAAAATCTTCCAGCTGTAAAAGTCCACCGAACGCAGCTCTTACAATTGTTACAAAACCTGATAAGCAATGGTGTAAAATTCAAAGGTGATCGTGACCCTATCGTAATTATTGATGGTGAACAAAGAAATAATGATTATGTCATTTCTGTGAAAGATAACGGGATTGGTATTTCAGATGAAAATAAAAAGAAAGTTTTTGAAATGTTTAAGCGATTGCATACGCGAGATGAATATGAAGGAACGGGTATCGGATTAGCTACTTGCAAAAGAATTGTAAGTTCTTGGGGAGGTGATATTTGGGTAGAGTCAGAAGTTGGAACAGGGAGTACTTTTTTCTTTTCGATTCCTAATTCAGTAGTGGAGGAAACAACTCCGAAATTAGTAGATGCTCTTCTGCAATAATGAGAGATTTTTAAATGCTTCAGTCTTAAAAAAAAAACACTTTTAAGTAAAAAATCCCGAACCTTCTAGAGGTTCGGGATTTTTTTATTTAACGAAGTGTTCTCCCTTCATTGATAGGCTAAATGGAAATTTGAATTTCCAAAGTGTTCATTTATCTTTACCAGTAACCAATCCCCGCTAAATGAAAAACTCAAAAAATAAAGACCTTACTTCGAACGAACGCAAACTCGCCACCATCCTTTTTGCTGACCTCATCGGTTATTCTTCTTTCCTGCAAGCAGACGAAGCAAATGTAAATGTATTACTATAAAACCCCCATTACACTATAAAACCAAACCAACCATGACCAAACAAAACAGCCCCAAATTATTAAGACTCCTCCGACAATATAAAAACTATATTCTCTTAGGAATCCTTCTTGCGATGACCTCTATCGCTTTTTCGCTTGGTATTTATTATTTCGTGGAGGAGACCCATGCTGAAAAAGCATTCTGGCATAAGTTCGCAGATTTTCTGATGACTTTTGGAGAGACCATTTTAGGTGCGGGTCTCATCGGTGGCGGCATCGGAGGAAGTATCAATTTTATTTTTGAAGAATTAAAAAAAGAAGAGGAAGAGAGAAAAGAAAAACTAAAAAAAGAGGAGGAAGAGAAAAAAGAAGAAATAAAAGAGGCATCCGAAAAGAGAGAAAAGTACAAATCATTTCGCAGAGAAATGCAAAGTAAATTACAACATGCTCATGATAATGTGGAGTTAGCAAGAATCCTTCTCAAGTCACATCGGTCAGGTAAAACCTATGGCGAACAAATCCGAAACCGCATTATGCCCAGCTTAATTTCATTGCAGGACTTCAGGAGAGAATTAGCCTATGTGGAAGATAAACAGTTAAGAGAAAATCTTAAATATCTGCAAGTGAGCTTAGCCTACCTGATTGCTTATTTATCTGTTTTGATAGAAGAATTTGAAAAAAATTATCTGACTATTTCCAATCTTCAAACTTATCAAGATGACCTCGCCAGCAAAATTAGAACCTTCTATATGGAGATTAAAGAAAGCGAAATAGAATCATCAAAAGCCTTGGAAAAGAAAAAACAGTTTTTGGAAAATGCGGAAGGACTCATTGGGAAAACGGATGTCCCTGCTCATATTGAATTGGTGTGGCACGCTATTGAAGAATTGGATTACGCTCGTGATTTCATCAAAGAATTGAGAAATGAAAAATGGGAACGCTCCAAGTACAACCGCTATTTTTTACAACATTACAAGCATTGCAAACAAATACTTAAAACCCAAAATAATAGAGTGGATGAAGTATTAATTGCGAAGAATGATTTTAAGGATAATTTGGGTGAGCTGCTTCGAATCGATGAAAAGAAAGAAGGTGAACTGCCACTCACGAAACAAGATAGTTTGATTCGAAAAATTATGGAAAAAGAATTACGGTTTGATTTTGAGACTTGTAAGATGCTTCCTAAAACTGAAACTTCGAAGTAAATTAAATTAACAAATCACTTTTAAATTTTGTTAATTTTCAAAAAAACTAAATTCACATTTCGTTTAAGTATTAAGATCAAGTTAAATATTTGAAAGTAAAGACTCCATCACCTTTATTTAATTAAATTTAGATTAATTTTTTTCACAAAAAATAACTCTAAGCAATGAAAAAATATTTACTCCTAATTTTAATTTTCAACTATTTCTTTCTTTTTTCTCAAGCCCCCATCCCATCTAGTTTAGAAAAATATCGAAATGATTATATACCTGAAAAAGTTTTTGTCCATACGGACAAAAATATTTATGCAGGAGGTGAAGTCATTTGGATGGCAGTTTATTTGGTCGATGGGCAGACTCATTTAAGCGGTACGCTAAGTAATGTGATTAAGGTAGAACTTCGGAATAGTGAAGGAAAAGTTATTTCATCCAAAAGTATATTTTCAGATAAGGGACATGCTGCATGTGATATTGCCCTTCCAACATCTATCTCCACGGGGAATTACCAACTAGTTGCCTACACCAATTATCAAAAAAATACGGGAGTGGAAACTTTATTTAGAAAAACGCTCCGAATCATTCCTGGGCTACAATTGACAGAAAGAACGCCCCCTATTCAAAAGACATTGACTTCTTTTAAATCTTCAAAAGAAGCGATGCCAACAGTTCGGTTTTTTCCAGAAGGAGGAGACTGTGTAGATGGTATTCCATGCAGAGTTGCTTATGTCGCTGAAAATATAACAATACAATCACAAAATAATTTTGGACACCTTGTCGACCAGAAAGGAAAAGAACTCATCGAAATAAAGCCCAATAAATATGGCATCGGGAAATTTACCTACCTACCTAAAAAGGGTGAAAAATTTTGGCTAAAACTTCAAAAGTCTTCTAAGCAAATTGAACTACCAGCAGCCTTAGAAAGTGGCTATCACCTTAGTGTAAGAAATGAAAAAGATACCGTCAGGATTTTGATAAAAACCAAACTTCCTGATGGGGTCAATGGATCGCGTTTGGTAATGCATGCAAGAGGGCATTTATTAGTGAATCAAAAAATGAAAAGAACCAAATCATTTGTATGGGTGACCGTTCCAAAAAATACTTTTGTTCGAGGAGTGGTTATTTGTACTTTATTTGATAAGAATGAATTGCCTGTTGCAGAAAGATTATTCTTCGTTGCACCATCAAAGGAGGATACTCAAATTTCAATAAAAGCAGATACAACGATTTTTGGAACTCGTGAAAATATTCAACTAAAAATAAACACTCCTAATAATAGAACACTTGCAGAAGGATTGCAAAGTAAAATAAGCCTTAGTGTTATTCCTGCTCAAGCGAATCAACAAATGGACGGAGATGATATTCGGACTTGGTTACTTCTAAATAGTGATATCGATGTTCCTATTCCATATGCTCCAGAATTATTTGATCAGGAAGTAGGTTCGCAAGACAAAATGATTGATGACTTTTTATTGACTAGAGGATGGCGACGATTTCGGTGGGAAACCATTAGGAGTAACCAAAAATTCTCCCCTGAATTTGTTTTAGAAAAAGGAATTTTTCTTCGAGGAAAGATGAGTAAATATATAAATGAAGATCGTCCACGCCCTGGAAAAGTTTTTCTTTCTAACCTCGCAAATGCTCATTCTGAAGAAGTGATGACGGATGAAAAAGGTTACTTTGAGTTTGGTCCATATGCCTTATTTGATACTGTAAATATATTTCTCGAAGGGCGTTATAAGAATGGAAAAAAGAATCGACTCAATCCAGAAATAAACATTGATAATAATCCCTACGTCACTCTTAAAATCTTAGAAAAAGAATTTCCAAAAATACCTTTTAGAAAACCTTTTGAAAATAAGGAATCAATCGAAGAGATCAAGGAGTATGTAGATTTAAGTCAAGACATGCTCACTATCGCACGTAACTATGATTCGCTTTCTATCATTTTGGATGAAATTGAAATCCAAGGAAAAAGAATTTCATCCATTGAAAAGGAGAGACAAAAACGAACACCAATGTACATTAGTCCAAGTGAGAGGCTAATCGTAGATTCTATTCCTGGAGCCTACACTGCGCTAACTTTATTTGATCTTATAGGGCGATTGCAAGGTGTTTTTGTAAGTGGAGGTTCGGGAAATGAGCAAGTTCTCATTAGAGGTGTAGGTACACTTTTGGGAGGTTCTAGTCCACTTTATGTTTTGGATGGTTTTCCAGTTGATGCTGATTTTCTTAGAGCGATTTCGGTGAGTGATATTGATTTTATTGACGTGTTAAAAGGCTCTTATGCTGCGATATATGGAGTGAGGGGAGCGAATGGAGTCATCTTAGTTTATACTAAAACGGGAGGATTAATTTCTTCTCCTAAAAAGCCTGTTCCTGGATTGTTACGGACACAACTTATTGGTTTTCATAAAGCAAGAGAATTTGCAGTTTTTGATCCAACTGCAGTTGGTAATTCCAATCGGCCTGATATCAGAACCACGATCCATTGGAATCCTGATTTGAGAACGGACTCGAAAGGGGAAGTGTGGGAAATCATTAAAACTTCTGATCAAACGGGTTCATTTATTATTGTTGCGCAAGGATTACGAGCGGATGGTCAGCCTCTTTTTGGAACGGCTTCTTTTGAGGTGGAGGAGTGAAATGAAATGATGGTTTGATTGTATCTCTTCGCTGATCATGTAATTGTATAATTGTAGC
>CALLVY010000753.1 GCA_938015925.1 uncultured Saprospiraceae bacterium | reverse complement strand
CCAGAAAAACTTGATTGCTCAATTGACGGGAGCAGTACGATGGACACAGACCATGCAAAATATGATCGCCGATGGTATTGGTGAATTTGTAGAGGTGGGTGGAACTGGGAAAGTCTTGCGTGGCTTTGTCCGAAAAGTAGATCGGAGCTTGCCCGCAGAGGCGATTTAATAAGCCTTTTTTAGGTGATTCGAAGAACCGCCTTGATCCTTTAGCTGGGTCAAGGCGATTTTCTTTGTAAGAAAGTTTGGCTTGGGATTTTGCTTTTAGGACTGATCGAATGAGGAAGGTCGCAGAGTAGTCTTTTGGGGCGTCATATAAACGACTTAACGAATACCCCCGCAAGCTTAAATGGCCGCCAAATAATTTTTGCCCTAATTGCTTCGTTTGTAATAAAAATATGGAATCGGTATTTCTTGAGTAATTTTTTGAAGGAGCTTTGGTAAAATTGCCAAATAAACCCTAAATTAACAGGAGCGGCCGCCGAAATAATAAAATACTGTAAAGTGAAAACAGTTTTGAATTTCAAGGCTTAGGACTCCATTATAATTCCAAAACATTGATTTTCAGGTAATAGTTACTACTTGATTAGGATATTACTTGAATACTAGCAAACACAGACAAACATGGGAAAGAAAAAAATCCAAAGTGGAAATGTGCTGATTGCCGAACCGTTTATGCTCGATCCTCATTTCAAACGCGCTGTTGTTCTCCTCTGCGAACATGCCAAAGAAGGAAGTCTAGGTTTTATTTTAAATAAATCTTTAAATATGAAAGTGGGAGAGTTGATTGCCGATTTTCCTGCTTTTGATGCCAATGTTTATTATGGAGGTCCAGTTCAAACGGATACCATCCACTATATCCATAATGTTGGCGACTTGTTGGAGGATAGCCTGGAAGTGAGTAAGGGTGTTTATTGGGGCGGAGATTTTGAAAAACTGAAATTCTTGGTCGACTCGAACATGATTATGCCTAATAATATTCGATTCTTTGTCGGCTATTCGGGCTGGACACAAGGCCAATTGAAAGAAGAAATGAAATATGGGTCTTGGGTTATGGATGAAGGCGATGCGAATTATGTGATTAAAAATAAAATTAAAACGCTTTGGCAAGAGGTGATGGGTAATAAAGGCGATGCCTATTCAGTCATTGCCCAAATGCCGGAAGAAGGAACCTGGAATTAACCGAGAAGATTGAAAAATATCAAAAAAGACCGTAAATATTTCATTTACGGTCTTTTTTAGTTTGAGCAATTGGGGGCTGACTATTATGTGAAAGAAGTTGTTTAAAAAAGACTGCAAATTGATCTTTAAAGCAACCTTTTTCCCTTAGATTGTAAGGGGCAGGTTTATTTTTTATCGGACGTAGCTCGGCTATGCCCTCAAAAAAAGAACCAAGCTTGCTTCAATTCTCTATTTTTCACTACAAGCAGCAATTCTTAAACAACTTCAAAAAATTAATTTTAACCGCCTATTAATTGCGCCATCCTAAGCTTTCTCTTATTTTTGCACCTTGGTAGCAAATTTGCCGTAAAAAATGGGAATTGGTCACCAAAGTGTTTTTTACTTAGAATCACAAAATCATTATGCTAACAGCTAATAATATTTTCATTAAGTACGGAGATCGGGTATTGTTTAATTACCTGAACTTGGTCGTTGGAGATCGCGATAAGTTAGGTTTGGTAGGACGGAATGGCGCGGGAAAATCTACCATGTTGAAATTATTGGCTGGAGATCTTTCGCCTGATAGTGGAACCATTGAGCGTTCTGGAAGTTCAACGATTGGTTATTTGCACCAAGAGATGACTTTGCCCAAAGGCAAAACGGTGATGGAAGAAACCCTGACGGCTTTTGCGGAAGCTCGACGGCTAGAGGAGAAAATGAATAAGCTCAATGAAGAATTGGGACACCGAACCGATTATGAATCGGATTCCTATACCGAACTCTTACAAGATATTTCTGATACCAGCGATCGCTTTCATTTTTTAGGAGGAGATTTGATGGAGGCCGAAGCGGAAAGGGTATTGGGTGGATTGGGTTTTAAATCTTCCGATATGCATCGCCTGACGGATGAGTTTAGTGGGGGATGGCAAATGCGGATCGAATTGACCAAGATGCTTTTGCAACGCCCGGATTACCTGCTACTGGATGAGCCTACCAATCACTTGGATATCGAATCCATCATTTGGTTGGAATCTTTCTTGAAAGACTATAGCTCCGCGATCATTGTGATTTCTCACGACAAGACTTTTTTGGATAATGTGACCAAGAGTACGATAGAAATAGAAATGGGGAAAATCCATGAGTATAAAGCGTCTTATTCCAAGTATGTTGAATTGAGATTAGAACGTCGGGAAATATTGGAATCCTCTTTTAAAAACCAACAAAAAAACATTGCGGAAAGAGAAAGAACCATCACCCGGTTTATGGCCAAGGCCACGAAGACCAAGATGGCTCAGTCGATGAAAAAGCAGTTGGATAAAATGGAGCGGATAGAATTGGATGTTGCAGATACATCGGCGATGAAAATTAGTTTCCCACCTGCTCCGCGATCTGGAGAGGTCGTGGTAGATGTCAAAGGCTTGAGTAAAAATTATGGAGACCTTGCTGTTTTAGAAAACATTGACCTACAAATGATTCGGGGAGACCGAGTCGCTTTTGTTGGACAAAATGGTCAGGGGAAAACCACCCTTGCTAAAATAATCATCGATCAATTGGCTGCTTCGGAAGGAACGGTGAAACTTGGGCATAATGTACAAATAGGTTATTATGCGCAAAACCAGGCAGAAGCATTGGATGCCAATCGGACTTTATTGCAAGTGATGGAAGGGGCTGCGCCACCAGAGATGAGAACTCGCGTTCGATCTGTTTTGGGAGCTTTTCTTTTTAGTGGAGAAGATGTCGAGAAAAAAGTAAGTGTCCTTTCTGGAGGAGAACGCGCTCGGCTAGCGATGGCTTGTATGCTGATGAGACCTTTCAATTTATTGGTATTGGATGAGCCTACCAATCACCTGGATATGATCTCTAAGGATGTCCTCAAAAAAGCCTTGATGGATTATGATGGTACGCTGATTGTCGTATCGCATGATCGGGATTTTCTGACGGGATTGGGAAATCGGACCCTGGAATTTCGCGATAAGAAATTGTACGAATACTTGGGCGATATTCAATTCTTTTTGGAAAAACGGCGCTTGGATAATATGCGGGATGTAGAGAAGATGACTAAAAAGGAGAAGTCCAAGAAAGTAGCGAAAGCGGCGGCGGCTCCGATGAGTAAAGAAGATCAAAAAAGAAAGAAAGAATTAGAGAAAGCAGTCTCGAATGCGGAGCGTAAGATTACGCGACAAGAAGAAGAAATTGCCAAATTTGAATTGCAAATGGCTGCTAGTGATTTTTATTCGAGTGCAGATTCTGATAAAGTGATTGAAGCTTATAAGGCGAGTAAAAATAAATTGGATGAGGTGATGGAGACTTGGGAAAAAGCACAAGAAAAATTGGATGCTTTTGAATAAAATTCGATCAATGTTTTTGTCTTAAATCCTTACTGGAAAAAAAATATTAAGAGGCCAGAAAATTAATTATTTTCTGGCCTCTTTTTCATTCGAATAAACTCTATTGACGTATTTTTAAATCATCTACCAAGTAATAATATTTTCTTCCTGTAGCAGCTCCTTCTAAAGAAAAATTTCCAGATAAATTTACGGTACTTCCCAAAGGCAAACCTCGTACGGTTTTGAGGTGATCGGGGATCATAAAATGAGCACAGATAGATTCTTCCGTATTGCATTTTACAAAATCGAGATAGCCAAAGACTTCGGAGGATTGCAATTGACATTCCACCGCATGGATTTCTGTGGCATTGGTATTTTGGGAGACGGCCTTGGTGCGACTAGGTATTGGCGTTTGGCAAAAGGAAAACAGGAATATAAAAGTACCTAATAAGAATGATAGATTTTTCATGTGATTTATTTTTGATGTTTGTAAAAGTCAATGATTTTTTGGACAGAAAAATTAAACTGAATTGTTGCTGTCTTTCATTGATAAATCAAAAATATCCCATTTAATCAGAACTAGGAGAGGAGAACTATTATTCGTTGGAACTACTTGAGTATTCGTTATTACTTAGGTTTTCTGAGGAAAAAAACAAAATCATTTTTGCGACTAACTTCTTGGAAACCAGGTACTTTGGCTAATTTTTCAGCTCGATTGACTTTGCAGGCCAAATAGACAGGACGATCAATATCTCCAGTGAGCAGCCAGTCGGCGCGGAAGCTTTGGGGATGCGAATCGGCCGGTTTTTTACTGTAAAATAAAGGAGCATAGCTTTTAAACTCATAGGAATCACAATAAACTTCTTCGCCGGAATGGAGTTCCCAAAATTCAATCGCCGGCCCTTGCGAAATACTTTGAATCTTGTGAATAAAGAAATAAAGCGTCAGGAAAATAAAGCAGGCATTGCCAATGAATAAAAAAGTAAAAGCCCGAAAACTGCTTTTTCTGACCATTGCCAAAAAGACAATTAACAGTAAGAGCATCAAAACACCCGGGAGAATTTCCAAACCCGTCCAGGAGAATTCTGCCCGCAAACTCATCTCGGCGGAATCGTCAATATAAGGTGTCAGGATTTCTGGATTTTTTAAAAGGTATGGAGTTAGAAAAATCGCAAAAGCAAAAATAGTAGCAATAAAAGACAAGCCTACTTTCATCCAGGTTTTTAATCGATCTGGATGAGCAATGATGTCTTGGATTTTTGTGGCCGCAAGATAAGTTAGTGGAAAATAACACAGCGAAGAATAATGTACAATTTTGGATTGCACAATGGAAAATAAAATCAAAACAACCCAAAATAAGATCTTCATCCAACGGCTAAAATCTTTCTGGTAAGCTTGTTCCTCTTCTTTTGATTTTTCAAACAAAGCGGCCAATGCAAAAATAGAAGCCGGAAAACAGCCAATCAATAAAACCACAAAATGATAACCCGTAAAACCCTGGTGACCCGCCACCGGAGTGCTAAACAATCGAATTTGATAATCAACAAATTCCTGGACAAACCAAGTCCCATTTTTATAAGTCTCCAAACCAAACCAAAGCAAAGTCAACAAAGAAGCACAAAGGCCATAAAGCAAAAAATGAGAAAAGGGAAGGTACCATCTGCATTTTTCAAATAGCCAATAAATAACCACGCAAAGCCCTACAATCACCAAAGCAGCAGGACCCTTGGTCAAGACCGCCAAGCCTAGCAATAAACCGCCCAGGATCAAATACAGCAATGAATGCCTTTGAAAAATAGCTGGCGCCCAAGCTTCTTTTTTCCAAAAAGATACAATCAAACCATAGAGTCCCAAGAAAATAAATAAGTTGAAAACCGGATCAATAATACCCGAGCGAAAATACAAGTGAGGAAGAATAGATCCAAAATAAACCAATCCCCAAATAAAACCAAAGCGTTGATTGTAATGGTTTTTTCCGATAAAGAAAATAAGAACTAAAGTTAGTAATCCACAGATGGCATTGGGGAATCTGGCGGCAAACTCATTGATTCCAAAAGCCTTCATACTGAGTACCTGTAACCAAAAGAAGAAAGGCGGTTTTTCCCAAAAGGGTTGGAAATTGATAAAGACCTGGCTATAATTTTCCGTAAGGATCATTTCTCGACTGATCTCCGCAAAATTGATCTCGTCCCAGTCGAATAGGTGGATTGCTCCTAGTCCTGGAAAAAAGAACAGGAGTCCTAGGAAAAGTAGAATTAAGGGATAAAATAATGGATGCTTTTTCAATCTTTTAATTTTGCTGGCACAAGTTAATTAAGCTTGTGTTTAAAGTGGTCTTTTGGATCAAGAAATTAAGTAGGTGCTGGGAGAATTCTAAGATTTGCAGAAAATCAAAAACAATTTCATTTTATCTTTTCTCATCATTGGATTGAAAAAAGTGAAGAATGTCTTCTTTGAATTGGTTTACAAAAGCTGCTTGGGTATAAACTTCATGAGCTTCGCCAGCCAAGATCTTCCATTCCATGTTTTTGTTTTGAAACCATTGATTATCAGGCCGATAGGGGTCTTTTTCTCCGTAAAGTAATTTGATTGGGAAAGATGGGTTTTCCGTTTCATAGCGAAGGCGAGTGGCGGAAATGGCATATAAGCCTAAGATATTCGGACCCTTTAAGGCCGCTTTCCAGGCGATGGTACCGCCAATGCTAAAGGCCAGGACATAGATTGGATGGGGCTCTGCGTTAAGTAAATTGGAAACGGCAGTTTTGATGCCTTGTTGAACGAAAAAATCATGGCGTTCTTCTTGGGAAAGGTTTGGAGTGTTTAAGTCCGCAAGTGCCGTTGTCTCATAATATTGCCATTCAAAGTGGGGGCTCAAAAAATCATGGTAATTGCTTATCCAATGATTTTTGTCTTTGCCCCAAAGATCGGAAAGCACTATTAGTCTTGGCGTTTTTGTGGACATATTTGTTCAAATTGGAGCAGGGGACTTTAGTTTTTATTGCGATGTTTTTGTTCCTGTATAAAAAAGGCAATGGTCGAGGCAATAGCTACGAAGATCCAAACGAAATGAATGTAGTCGCTTCCTTCGCGATAGTAGTCGAAAGCAATTACCAAGGCCGTCAATACATTAAAAAAAGCTAGGATAAAAAACAAGAGAGGAACATGCTCTTTTTCCTGTTTCGTTTGAAAACCTACATAGCCATTGAGTAAGGCGGTCATCAACTGGATGCTTCCGAAAATCCATTTTCCAGCTCCTATAAAGGACAGGGCACCCATTAGAAAAATACCGGCGTTTAGAAAACTAGAAATGATTACTGCTTTGCGTTTTCGAGCTTGTAGGTCTTTTTTATTTAGAGGGGGAGGAAGGTATTTTAGGCCAAGGTGCTGACTTAAGAAAGCGACGACATCTTCCTTTTCAGCTTGTTGAGCGGCTTCCAGTGCGGTCCAGCCTTCCAGGCTTGCTTTGATGTGGGGATCTGCTCCGTTTTCGAGGAGCAATTTTACAATTTCCAAATGTCCTCTATGCGCACTTTCAATCAATGGAGTCGTCAATACTTCAGGATGTTGATAGTTGGGATCCATATCCATCTTAAGGTAGAAATTGACTAATTCAACATCTCCATTTTCAGCACCTTTGAACAATTGTTTCCAGTTTCCTCCTGTCGGCATATTTTTTCTTTTTTGGATGAGGTAAATTACAATGTATTAAAAAATAAGTGGAATCAATCTTTTAACTTTTTTCTGATAAGCCAGGTATTCTTCTCCAAATTCATCAACTAGTTTCTTTTCTTCAAAGTGAATGCCAATGATTAAGTATAGACTCGTTGCGATCGCAATAATCAAATCCAAAGAAGTCGTTCTTTTTAAAAACCAAGCCCAAACAATGATCAAGGTAGCAAAATAAAGTGGATGCCTAACTAGCTTATTCAAACCGGAAATTTGCAATTGATTGGGGATTCTTGCTTTTTGTTGATCGAGGTATTTGGAACCTATAAATTCTCCCAAGTCGTATTGCGAGAGCGCTGCTAAAAGTAAGAAAGTACCCATGACTAAAAATAAGAACCCAAGTCCATTCGTAATTGCGGTCGCTTGGAAAACGGAGGTAAAAGTACTTTTGGTATAAATAAGGGCAATGGGCACTAAGAGGAATACGGCCACTGCATTGAAGAAAATGCGGTAATAGCGAGGTGGAAGGAATGGATGGAGTCTATTTTTGACACTGCTGGCGGCGAGTACACTGTGCAGCAGGTAATAGATCGCAATGGCCAATATAAGGTAAAATTCATTCATGTGACCTTGATTTTAAATAGGCTACTGTTGAGCAGCTATATTAGCTGTAATATTAGAAAAAAAATAAGCAATTTTTAATTTATCTTGTTTGTTAAATGAGTTAAATGTTCGTTACTAAGTTTAGTTTTGTTGTCTTATTTCTCATTTCCGAATCCATTAACCATAGGAAAATAGTAAAAAATGAATAATGTAAAATCCACCAAAACCTGGCGTAAGTTTGTGGGCAAATTGGCTTACCCAACGATTCTATTATTCTTCGTATCCTTCCTTGGGTTTTTACTGACTTCCTGGGGAGCTTGGAAAGGATACCTGCCGCTCTGGATGGGGACTTTTTTAAATGCCATTTGGGCTTACCTTTTGTTTACGCCAATGCATGAGGCGGGGCATGGAAATATAAAAGGGATGCACAAAGAATACAAGTGGTTGGAAACGGCAATCGGTTGGATCAGTAGTTTTGCTTTGCTGGGACCATATCCGGTTTTTCGCTTTGTCCATTTTGAACACCATCGGCATACGAATGATCCAGAATTAGACCCTGATCATTGGGTGGCAGGGAAGAACCCTCTACTAATTTTCTTGAATTGTTTTTCTATTGTCGTGAGTTACTATCGAACCTTTATGGGCAATCGAAAAGAATTTTTAAAAACGCCAGGAGGACGAAGTATTTGGTATCAGGGATTGATTGGTAATCTTTGTTTTAATTTGTTGTTTCTGTTTGCAGGTTTTCAATTGGGCTGGATTTATCCATTGATGCTTTGGTTTTTACCAGGGCTTTTGGCCAATACTTTTTTGGCACTGGTATTCGATTGGTTGCCGCATCATCCGCATACGAGTCAGCAGCGTTATCTCGATACCCGCATCATTTTATTTCCAGGACTTTCTGTTTTGCTGATTTCTCAAAATATGCATTTGATCCATCATCTTTATCCAGCAATTCCTTACTATGATTATGGAAAAGCAATGGAAGTATTGCAAGAGGAGTTGGAGGAGCATGGTGCGCGGATTGAGGATTATCGTTGATTTGTAA
>CALLVY010000752.1 GCA_938015925.1 uncultured Saprospiraceae bacterium | reverse complement strand
GGCAAAGTCGGCTTAGTCGCTACTTCTGATAAATCAGTCTGAGCATTTGCATTCCAAACGATATTAGTTGAAACCCCAATTCCCAAAAGCAAAATAAAAAGTGAAAGCAAAATCATTTTCCAGTGTCCAAAAAACCCGGGTTCCTCATCCAACAAGTGCTCCATCGCTGCCCAATCAGAATCATTGTGAACTTCGGGCATTTCGTTCAATAGTCGCTGCCTTATTTTTTCCCAGAGGTTTTGAGAAGTATCTTTTCCGCCTTGATTCTTATTTTTCATACCTCTTCAGTTTTTGTTGTAAAAGTTCTTTCGCTTTGGCCAGGTACCAACGAGAAGTTCCAGTACTAATGCCCAACATTTCAGCAATCTCTCCATGCTTATAACCATCGACAGCGTGTAGATTAAAAACCGTTTGATGGGTACCGGGCAATTCCTGGATGATCTTATACAAATCCTCCAAATCCAAATGATCAATCACACTGGCATTTATGGCTTTTTCCAGATGCCCTTCGGATTCTACGTGCTTTTTTTGATAACTTATCCTTGAGCGAACCTGATCCAGACAAACATGGATACTCACCTTACTCAACCAACTTACAAAGGTTCCTTGCTCTTTATATTGGTTTAGGTTTTTAAAAATCTTTAGAAAACATAGATTGGCGAAAGACTTGGCTTCTCTTCTTTCATTGGTATAGCGCAAACAGATGGAGAAAACCAGGTTGTAAAACTCTTCGTACAGCTTTCGCTGTTGCATGCGATCTTCTTTTAAACATCCTTCGATCATTTCGGCAAACGATTCCAAAGCGAATACCTTTTTTTCTGCGGAGGCAGAAAAGGCCGATTGGCGAAGGTATAGGTTTGGAATTGGATCGATCATCTAATAGTTCTGTTTCGTTTTATAGACAAAACGGAAGCAAATTTAAAAACGTTGGTGAAGTGTTTAAAAAAAACCAAAAAAAAGAAAAATCCCTGGAAAATAAGAGAAAAACCTCACAGCAGGCAATTCATTTTCCGGAAGCATTAGATAAGAGGTAATGCTTTATTCCATGGGAAATAAGGAATTCTTCTTTGGAATAAGCAGGTCTATATTTTTTCACTAAGGATTCAGAAGAGGAGAAAGCAAGAATTAGGTAAACAGCCAAATAGAACAACTCAGGCGATCATTTACTATGATAAGTAGAATCTTCCTTATTAAAAAAAGGCGATCTCTACCAAAGAGGTCGCCTTTTATTAATCTAGTAAAAGTGAATTAAAGTTTAGGATCACATCCGCAGCAAGATCCGCTGGATCTTTCCATCTCGGTGCATCTCCAGGGCATACAATCCTTTGACCCATTTTTCCGATTGAGGCACCTCTACCATTTTCAAAACATTTGGATCAGAAATAAGCACCTCTTTAGACCACACTACTTCCTCATAAGCATTTCGTATTTTGATACTCGAAGTTTTTTGTCCGTCTGGTACAATAATCAATTGCAACCGCCCGGTTACCTCCGGCACTACAGCCACAAATTCATTTCCATCAATATAGAGGATATTTTTGGCAACCATTTCTCTTAAAAAAGCGCCTAAAAAATCGGGAATACCATAGCCCAATTCGAAGCTTGGATTGGGAAATAGATGTCCAGCTTTTTGTACAATTTCTACCAATTCTGCATTAGAATAATCGGGTAAAGCACTCCATAAAGAAGTAATCATCCCAGCCATCAAAGGAGAAGAAAAAGAAGTACCATTGGAAACTTGTACATCATATCCGGCCACGGCAGCGACTGCTATATTTTGCCCCATCGCAGAAATATTGGGTTTGACACGACCATCGGGTGTTGGACCAAAAGAACTAAAGCCTGCTTTATTGCCCAAATAATCGGTCGCACCAATAGACAAAACAAAGAAAGCATCTGCGGGTGTTCCGATGTATTTCCAGGCATCATTGCCGGAGTTTCCGGCACTATTGACGACGATGATTCCTTTGCCAAACGCAATATCGGCGGCGCGGGAAGCGCGGGAAGTTCGTCCGTCCAGATCTTCGTAGGTGTAATTCATACTCGTATCATTGAAGGTCGTATATCCCAAGGAAGAATTCATTACATCTGCGCCAATACTATCCGCATATTCTGCTCCTGCGACCCAGTTGCATTCTTCGATCAAGTATTCCCCTCGGGTATCTTCCGTTTTGATACAGGTATAAAATGCATCTGGTGCGGAACCGACATAGAGGCCAGGAAGATTGGCCGCCATTGTGGACAATACTTGTGCGCCATGCGAACTAGCTTCGTACACTTCATTATCAATATCTACAAAATCTTTTCCAGCATAAAACCGATTGGCTACACGGATGCTATCGTAGAAAGGACTATGATGCACGCCTTGAAATCCTCCATCTAAAACCGCCACTAATTTGTCTTTGCCCCGAAAACCCAATTGGTGAAGTGCCTGACCATTGAGCATCGAAATCTGATGACTGCTATAGCCGTAGTAATCATTGGTTTTATTGTAGGGTTTAAATTTGGGACGCTTTCGTATGGGATTATTTTTGGGTCGATAATAGCGCCCAACATATTCGATCTCTTTGACAAAAGGGAGTTGTTGAATTTGGATTAAAGCCAGACTATCGGCCAGGATGGTAAGCGTATTGAACCAACGAGATTGATAGCGAACGATGGCTCCGGTAGCTTCTACAGCTTGTAGATATTCTGGATTTACGGGAAGGTCACTTTCGACAATAGAGATGCCTTGATTGGCCCTTCTTTGAATGGCTCGTGGAGATAAAAAT
>CALLVY010000751.1 GCA_938015925.1 uncultured Saprospiraceae bacterium | reverse complement strand
GACAATGAGCGCCTTAAGCAGTTCCAATCTGCTTACGAAACGCCTTTTACGTCTATCTATTTGGTAGAAACGGGAGAATTGCCGATTGTTAAAAGTAGACCAGTGAGAAGCCTGCTTGTCATTGCTTCTGTTTTTATCGCTGTTATTTTTAGTGTCATTGGGGTACTCTTGATGGATTTGTATAAAGATGTGAACTGGAAGGAAATTACGAATGGCTAAACCAAGCAGCATATCATCCAATATCCCGGAGCACTCCGTTCGGATATTTCAAGCTTTTGGACTGCTGATCTTGGGAAGTCTATTTGTGGGAATCGCTACGGAAACTTATTTCCTGGCGGGCTTGCCTGCACTGGTTATTATTGCCTATATCTCCATTGTCGATTTTCGGAAACTCTTTTTTATCCTCCTTGGCTTATTGCCACTCTCCACCGAAGTATCGCTACCCGGAGGTTTTGCTACGGACTTTCCCAGCGAACTCTTTATGGTCGCTTTGATGTTTTTTTATTTGGCTTATGTCTTAAAAAATTTCAAAGCCATTAATTCAGATTTCCTCAAACATCCCATCACTTTACTATTATTGCTTCATCTAGGATGGACCTTTGCTTCGTCTATTCTCTCTGATTTATTTTATGTCTCCTTAAAGTTTTCCTTGGCTCGGGTTTGGTACGTGGTCGTATTCTATTTTATGGCGGCCAGTATGATCAAAAGTTTGGAAGATTTTAAAAAGGTCTTTTGGTGGGTTTTTATTCCATTGATTACGACCATCGTGATTGTGGTTGCTCGCTATTCTACTTATGGTTTTGCTTTTGAAGAAGTCAACTCCGTGATGAGTCCTTTCTATCGAAACCACATTACCTATGCTTCTATCTTGGTTTTGTTTTTTCCCATCCTTTGGTTTGCCCGCTACTGGTATCCAGAGGGGAGTGCGAAGCGACGATGGTTGATTGTTTCCTTGATCGTTTTTTTGATCGGCATTCAATTGTCTTATTCCAGAATTACTTATTTGTGTCTGATGGCAGCCTTCGGTTATTACTTTATCATCCAATATAAAGTCACCCGCTGGGCCTTGTTATTAGCGATCATTGGTTCCTTGCTGATTGTAAGGGTTGCACTAAAGAATAATAACTTTTTAGAGATGGCTCCCGATTTTGAAAAAACGGTCACCCATCATGAATTTGACAACCTGATTGAAGCCACTTATAAACTGGAAGACATTTCAGGAATGGAACGTGTGCATCGCTGGGTAGCGGCTATCTACATGTCTCAGGAGCGCCCTTGGGTGGGTGTTGGTCCTGGCAATTTTTACAATTTCTACCGAGGCTATACGCTCAATAAATTCAAAACTTATATCAGTGATAATATTGAAAAATCCGGTATCCACTCTTACTACCTGATGGTCTTGGTCGAACAGGGATTTATCGGTCTACTCATCTTTTGTTGTTTTGCTTTTTATCCCTTGATCAGAGGCGAACAAGTGTACCACCAAACCAAAGATCCATTGATTAAAAACATGGTCATGGCCATGCTGCTCTGTTTGATGATTATTTTTATTTTGCTCTTGCTGAATGACCTTTTGGAGTCCGACAAAGTCGGTCCTTTCTTTTTGATTGCGATGGCCATTATTGTCAATGTGGATCTAGCCAATCGGCGCAAGCAGAAGCAATTAGAAACAAAAGCTCAGTAAGCTTTTATTGAGTCCCAAAAAATCAAACAATTTTCAATCCCTCAAACGAACGCCCTAATATCTTCGAAGCATCCGCTTCTAACCAATCGTCCAAAATCGTCGCATAAATACTGCGAAAATCAACTTCGTAACGCAAATCATTTTTATCCAAATTTCCTAGATTTGGCCCTGCATTAAAGAAGCCTGGTCGCTGAAGTTGACCGCCAATAAAGAACACATTATTAGCCGTACCATGATCGGTTCCTCCACTCGCATTCTGTGCGGCTCTTCGCCCAAATTCTGAAAAAGTCATAATCAAGGTCTCGTCCAATAAATTATTTTGCTGCAAGTCTTTTACAAAAGCTTTCATCGCTTCGGCATACTGCTTGAGCAACCGGCCTTGTCGACCTTTTTGATTGGCATGGGTATCAAAACCAGTTAGGTTGACGTAGTAAATTTTAGTATCACAATCTGCCGTGATTAACTCTGCGGTTTGCTTCAAATCTTTTGCAAAATTAGTCTGCGGATAATTTACTTTCGAGGGATGGGTTTTAGATTTTTTTAAAAGGTAATCTGCGGAAGATTGGGTGTCGATCATCGTTTTGTATAAGTAGGCCAAGTTCTCTTCCTCATGGCTTTGTGAAGCAATCGATTCTAAGAAAGGATTCTTACTCGCTCGTTTCAATTGGCCAGGATTATTCATCGCAAAACCCGAGTGTCGTTCGCCTTTCATCGCGAGACTTAGAGCACTATCCATTTCCAAAGCATGATAAGGAGGACAGCCGCCACATGCACTATCCAGATAGCGACCGATCCAACCATTGCTCAGGTATTCCTGACTATCACTTGCCGTATGCCAAATGTCCATAGATCGAAAATGCGATCGGTCGGGATTGGGATAACCTACATTATTGACCACGGTCATCAAGCCTTCTTCAAACACGCCACGCAAGGCTTCCAAGGCAGGATTAAACCCCAGGTCATCGCTGACTCGTAGTACTTCTTTTTTGGGAATGGAAAGCTGAGGACGCAACTGAAAATAGCGGTCATCTTCAAAAGGCACAATGGTGTTTAGTCCATCATTGCCACCCGACAATTGTACGACTACTAATATCTTTCCCGTCCGACTAGCTTGTCTTTTTCCAAAATTATTGCCTTGCAAAAAACGAGGAACCAATAAGCTTGAAGAAGCCAGAGCCGATGTTTTTAAAAAATTTCTTCTTTTCATTTTTTTATTTTTTTGTCGGGGAAAGTTTAGCACATTTGATACTCTGGCAAAGACATGATTTGTAGGGCAACACTTTTTATATAATCTTCTTTATTTCCTTTTACAGCAAAAGCATCTACCTGAGTTTGCGTCAATTTAGAATTTGCCTGCAAGAAGTAATTTTTTAAACCCATAAAAATAGCGGCTTCTTCTTGCTGATCAAAAAGAGCGATCAAGGGATTAAAATTGGTCTGCGCTTCCAGTTTCTGCATTTTCCGGCCG
Organism: uncultured Saprospiraceae bacterium; assembly: GCA_938015925.1. Classification (GTDB taxonomy): domain Bacteria; phylum Bacteroidota; class Bacteroidia; order Chitinophagales; family Saprospiraceae; genus CALLVY01. The sequence continues at coordinate 10,505 of CALLVY010000751.1, read as the reverse complement.
GGATTTTTGGCTTCTAAATCTTTGTCATTAAAAGCGACTTCGGCAGCGCGGTAGAGGTAGGCGACCAGATTGAGTCGCAGCAATAAAGTTGAATTATCAATCCAACTTTTCCCTCCGGGCCAACCCGCAACATTCGGAGGTTTGAATAAAATTTGTCCCAAGGCACGTTGAGCAAATAGCAAAGATTTTTGAGTAGTAAATTTCACTTCAAGACTCCCCATAATCCCGGCCACCAAATCAATCGGTGATTTTATTTTCGTCCCTACATTTTGGGGCGCATAAAACCAATCGCTATAAAAAATCTGACGGAGTAATTTTCCAATATCATAATCCGACTCATAAAAATCACGGGACAGTTCACGGACTCTATTTTCATCTATTTTTTCATTGACGAAATAGCTATAAATTTTTCGGCAGATAAAAGAAGCCGTCGCTTCCTGTTCGAGTAAAATATCAATGATCTCATCCCCATTGAAAGTACCTTTTTGTCCCATAAAGGTTTTGCTTTCAAAATCGTGTTGTTGCTTTCGAAAAACAAAATCACCGCGCAGATCACTAGACCAACCGGTAAAAGCGCGCGCAGCTTCTTTGACATCCTTTTCAGAATAATGACCTCGTCCAATGGAGAATAATTCCATCACTTCCCGGGCAAAATTCTCATTGGGTTTTCGTTTCTTGTTTTGTTGATTATTGAGGTAACGAATCATGGCCACGTCTTTGGCCATCGCTTGCAGGAGGTCGCGAAAACGGCCCAGTCCATGTTGGCGGAGGGTATTCATTTGGCGGGCTGCCAGGATGGGATTTTTGAGTTCACAGGCAAAATGACCGTGCCAGAAGAGGCAAATTCGTTCGAGCAATGGACTTTCTTTGCTTTGGCTCATTCGTTCGATCCAGGCTACATTTAGATCGCGAACATTTTCTTGACCTATTTTTTTGAGTTTTCTCAACTCTCCCTTCCCTAGTTTTTTAAGTTGTTCATTACTGCGGCTGCCCAAAAAATCGGGCGTTGTAATGGCCTTGCTATCTTGAGCCTGAGTAAACAACTGTTCAATCGCCTTATTCAAAGACCAGTTTTGCTTAGTGGCCCATTCTTTAGGACTTAAGCCAAATCCGGCTCGCCAATACAAGTGTTTTATTTTTGATGCGCTGGTCATAAATCTATTTTTATCGAGAGGGATGACCTTTTGACTAGGATTTGGGAGAATGGTTTAGTCCAATAAAAAAATGTCTTGAACAAGTTTTTTTAAGAACTGGTCTCTAAAAGAAAAGCAAGCGATAAAATTTCAGGAGTAAATCCATATTTTTATACAAAAAACATGAAGTATCTCTTTTATTCGCTGGTTTTTAGTTGTTGTTTGATCTTCGGATGTCAAAATAAATCATCCAATAGGATAGCTGCCAAAGAGAAGACCGATGAAACCAATGCGCTCAAGCAATTAGAAGAGATCGCCTTGGCATTAAAAGCCAAAGCAGCGGAAGCGACCGATTATCCACTAGCGCAATCGTTGATTGATGAAAGCCTCGGTTTTGCAAAGCAATTTAAAGCTTCTGAATATTTGCCAGCGGTTTTGTTCCGAGCAGGAGAGGTCGCTCGCAGTATCAAGAATTATGAACAGGCGGTTGTTCTTTTCTCTAGTGTTTACACTGATTATCCTAAAGATCCTTTGGCCATCAAGGCCTTATTTTTGGAAGCAAATACCTTTGAAGATGGTCTAAAAGACAAAGCACGAGCTACATTGCGCTATGAGCAATTGATCGAAAAATATCCAAATGATTTATTGACCGACCAGGCGCGACTATTGCTTAAAAACATTGACAAAAGCCCGGAGGAATTAATTCGGGAGTTTAAAAATAATAAATAAACCATTCTATTTTAGCGGTGTTCAAAAAAAAGGAAAAATCGAATATTGATTGGGCGGTGTGAGTGCCTATGGTTTTGTTCCTAAACCAATATTTTCCCGACAACTAACGATTTTTCGTCCCTAAAATCAGTATTCAAAATTTAAAATTCGATATTTTCATTTTCCTCAGGCAACCTTTTGCCATTTCGAGGCACCATCATTCTATAAACCATAAAAGACACCTATTTGGAGTTCGATAATAATCAACTAATCCGCAAATGCCTCGCAGGAGATCCTTCTGCTCAAAAGGCCTTGTATAATGCTTACAAAGTCCCTTTATTCAGGGTTTGTTTGCGTTATGCCAATGATCGGGCAGAAGCAGAAGACATGCTTCAGGATGGGTTTATTAAGATTTTTCAGGATTTGAAAAATTATCGCGGAGCGGGGGCTTTTGGTGGTTGGATGCGAAAATTAATGGTCAATATTGCTTTGCAGCACTTGCGTAAAAAGAAAAGACTTTTTCCGCCCATTGACCTACAAGAAGTTCACGAGCAATTTCAAACCGATGAAGACATACACGCCGAACTCAATGCCAAAGCATTGACCCGACTGGTACAACAATTGCCGCCAGGATATCGAGCGGTCTTTAATCTTTATGTCGTAGAAGGTTTTTCTCATAAAGAAATTGCAGAACAGTTGGGCATCACCCCCAGTACTTCTAAATCTCAATTATTCAAAGCCAAGGCGACTCTTAGGGGAATCCTTGAAAAAATGATAATCAATTAGCTATATGGATGAAAATCTACATAAAGACCCCTTAGAAGAGCTTTTTCGAAAAAAACTAGAGGATCAAAACCTAGAGCATACATCAGCAAGTCCTGACGAATGGGATTTGCCGACGGATGGTCTTTGGGACAATATTGGGCCTGCGGTGGAGTTCACTCCTCCTGCTAAAGGATTATGGTTGAGTAGCAAATTACAGTTTGTTGCGATCGCCGCAAGTATCCTTTTAGTCATTGGTGTATTTACTTGTTTTCAATCTTATCAAACACAGCTCAATAGCCTGACTCAAAAAGTAGAAGAGCTTTCTTCTCAAAAAGAACTAAAAAACTCAAGCAACCCAGAAGAAACAAAAGCCTCTTCTAAAGATAATCCAAGTACAGATCCTCCAACAGAATCCAAACTTTCGGAACCGACCCTCAACAAACAGGAATCCAAAACCAATATCGGCTCTTCTTCTACGGAAGCTCCCATGATTACAGAAAATACCAATTTAAATCTAGCGACTCCTCCAAATGCTTCTCTTGATAAAAATGATCTTGATCGCAGTAATAAACCCAGCAAAACTTCGATAGCCAATAATGTAGGAAGCACCACGCCGCCACCTACTACAAACACAGAAGAAACAAAAGAACAAGAATCCGCGGCTCAACAAAACACAACTTGGATTGCCGCAGAACAAAGTCCATCAACTGCTCCTTCTTCTAATCCTATTATTCCTGAGCAAGAAAAATTGCCTCTTAATAATTCTGGCGATCAAACAAGAAGTATCAATACAACTATTGCCTGGACAGCGCTCCCTACTTTACCGGCCTCTCGTATTTCTTTGTTAGATCAGAAACAAGCAAGCATCGCCCTTCCCAAAACGGCAAAGCCAAGTATTATCACACCAGCCAATCAACTAGCGCGTAAAGGTTTTTATGCCGGTCTGCTTTATGCGCCTACTGCCACATTCATAGAGGTTCAAGCTCCCAAAAGACACCCTAGCAAACCCCGTCTAAAAAAAGGAAAAATCATTCCCACTTCATTCCAAGGTTTAAAACTCGGTTATCAAATCAATAGTAATTGGGCGATAGAAGTGGAAGGACTTTATAGCAATGCGACTATCGAAGACAAAAATTCGTTTCAACTATCCTACTCTAAACAAAAAGAGCAAAAGGAAGGACAGCTCTATCGAGGCAGTTATAATTCTTCCATTCCAACGGCCTACGGAGATTTGGATACAGAAATTGTCTTGTATAGAGAAGAAAATACCAATATCCCAGAGCAAACGGATATTAGCGTGGATTTGACCACCAAACAAAACCTTCAATTGTTGTCTATTCCTATTGCTGCTAAATATTGTTTCGGACGAGGCCCAATTCGCCTTACGGCTCGCGCAGGAATAGCCGCCAATTTCATCTTAGAGGACCAAGTAGAACTCTCTGTTTCTAATATTGATCGGATGGGCTTAAGTTCGCGAAACGCGAAACACAAACCGGTACAAAGAGGATTGGGGAAAAATAATTTTGATTATCTATTGGGAATGGGTTTAGACTTCCAGGCAGCGAAGAACTGGCGTTTTTCAGTAGAGCCTACTTTTAGCAGAGCCTTTAGTCCAATTTACAAAAAGGATAAATTCTCGGCGACTCCTAAAAAGGCAAGTGTGGCACTTTCGGTCAATTATCAATTTTAGTGTAAGTAGTTCTTCTTGCTTTAAAATTGGGCTTGAATTTACACCGACAAGTTCTTACCTTCGCGGCAAAACAAACCTACATGATTGTATCTGCCATCGTCGCTACTGCCAGCAACCGAGTCATTGGGAAAGACAATGATATTCCTTGGTATCTCCCTGCGGATTTGAAGTACTTTAAAAAAACTACGCTGAACCACCATATCCTTATGGGGCGTAAAAGTTTTCAGTCGATCGGAAGACCGCTTCCTAAGCGTACCAATGTCATCATCACGCGTAATCCATATTTTATTGCATCCAATTGTCTCGTCGCGGCTTCGCTCGAAGAAGCTCTGGAAATTGCTTATGACAATGGCGAAAAAGAAGCTTTTATCATTGGTGGTGGAGAAATCTATCGACAAAGCATTCCTCTTTTAGATCGCTTGTACTTGACGGAAGTAGCCGTCGCTCCGGAAGGAACCGTTTATTTTCCGGAGTTGAATTGGGACGAATGGGAATTGGTATCGGAAGAAGCGCATGAGCCGGATGAGAAGAATGAGTTGGCTTATGTTTTTAAGATTTTTGATAAAAAGGCGGTTAAGAAATAGCTCTTGAATTGGGGCTCGTTTTAAAATCTTCTTAATTTTTTATTTTTTTTTTCCAGTCTTCCTTAGGCAGGTTTTCTCGCTGGTGCCTATTTTTCTTCTTTTTTTCTTTTCTCCCTTTATGGAATTTTGATGCCTCTTGCGTCTATGTGGAAAATTTTATCTGATGAAAGAAGATTTTCTACACTACCTATGGCGACTCCAAAGATTTGATCAAAGCAATTTATGCACCAGCAAAGGAGTGCCGATCCAGATATTGGCAATTGGGGAACACAACCAACATGCAGGGCCTGATTTTTCAAATGCACGGGTTCGCATAGGGGATACACTCTGGGCTGGAAATATTGAAATCCATATCAAATCTTCGGAGTGGATGGAACACCAGCACCAAAAAGACCCGGCTTATGATAATGTAATTTTGCATGTGGTGCTGGAGGAGAATATGCCTATTTTTGATGCTAATGGAACGCTTATTCCTTGTCTGGAATTAAAACATCGAGTCTCTCCTGGTTTGGCAAAAAACTATCTTCGCTTGCTCCAACAAGAAAATTGGATTCCTTGCCAATCCCAATTATCGCAGGTTCCCGAAATGACTAAAGAGCTCTGGATGGATCGCTTATTGGTAGAACGCCTTGAAGAAAAAACGAAGGCAATCAAAGCAATTTTGCTACAAAGCAATTATAACTGGGAAGAAACTTTCTATCGCTTTTTGGCCAGATCCTATGGTTTAAAAATCAATCCCGATGCTTTTGAACAATTGGCCAATGCCCTGCCGCTCACCTTACTCGGACGGCATAAAAATCAGCTCCGCCAAATTGAAGCCTTGCTTTTTGGACAAGCGGGAATGCTCGATAAAAATTTTGTCGATGAGTATCCTCAGCAATTACAACAGGAATACTTTTTTCTACAAAAAAAATATAAGCTGCAGCCGATCCCCACTAGCTCCTGGAAATTCCTGCGCCTGCGGCCTGCGAATTTCCCAACCATTCGACTCGCACAATTTGCCATGTTGATTCACCAGTCGACTCATCTTTTTAGTAAAATACTGGCACTGCAAAAAGTAAAAGAAGTGGAAAATATGTTTGACCGAAGAGTCTCTCTTTATTGGCAGGAGCATTATGTTTTTGATAAAATATCGCCCAAAAGAAATAAAACGCTGGGACGTTCTACCATCCATCTTTTTGTAATCAATACCATCGCGCCTTTTCTATTTCTCTATGGTCAGGAAATGGATGAAGAAAAATACAAAGACAAAGCTTTGGAATTACTAGAAGAATTAAAACCGGAAAAAAATAAGATCATTAAGCAATGGAAAAGCTTAGGAATGAATCCGAAATCTGCTTTTCAAAGTCAGGCTTTATTGCAGTTGAAAAAACATTATTGTGATCCACGCAAGTGTTTGTCTTGTCCGATTGGGCATCAACTTTTGAATCAATAGAGATCAGTTTGTTAAAATCCATTTTTTGGAAAATTGAGACTTAGCACTCGTTCCCTTAATCCAATAAAGCCCGGGAGATAAATCTAAACCTGACAAAGGAATCGAAATTTCTTCCTCGACTAATGTTTTGTCCAAGAGTCTTTTGATCCATTTTCCATGCAAATCAAAAAGGTCGATCCGATGAGATCCTCCTTCTTGTGGCCTAAAAAGCAATTGACTATTTCCGGCAGAAGGATTGGGAACAATGGAGGCCTCAAAGTCAGATCTACTTTGCGAACTTATTCCAACGTCCAAATCCAGCGTATAAGTAAACATCGATCGGCCATAAGTCGCCGCTAGTAATTTCTGTTCGGGTGCGTAATAATCTAAATCTGTGATCACTACGTTTGGTAATTCCTGACCCAACAATTGCCAATCGTCAGGAGTGGACTGTGCCACAAAAACACCAATGTCTGTCGCCAATATTTCTACATCTAGATCGGATAAAGATAAAATTTTATTAACCGGAACATCCGGAAGATTCCCGGAAACATCTTCCCAAGTCGCTCCATAGTCATAAGTTTTAAAAACATGAGCCAGATCCGAATGATAGCGATAACCGGAAAAAGTAACAAAAGCAATTTCCGGATCAACAGCATGCGCGGCAATACTCGTCACCCAACGATTGGGGAGATCATCGGAGATTTTTGCCCAGGCATCTCCTTTCGTAAATGTTACCCAAACGTTTCCATCATCTGTCCCTACATAAATAATATTGGGATCAACTGGAGAAACAGAAATCGCTGTGATCGTTCCAAAAACCTGACTTCCTCCACCAAAGCCATTGGTCAAATCAGGACTAATGGCCGTCCAGGAATCGGCCTGATCCGTAGACTGATACAATCGATTGGTCCCCAAATAAAGCGTCGATGAATTTGTAGGATCAAAAACGACTGGCGTATTCCAATTTTTCCGATCACCAGGACTAATCCCCGCAGTCGCTGCGAAAAAAATATTGCCTCCATCCATAGATTTCACAAAACCACCGTACTGGGATTCGGTGTAAATGATACTAGGATCGTTGGGATCTACCAAGGTATAAAAACCATCGCCAATGTGAATAATTTCCCAATCATTCAGGCCGCCATTTTGAGTCCGCATGGTACTATTATCCTGAGCTCCGCCATAGATCAATTCAGGATTCGATTCATCAATTTCGCAGGTGTAAAATTGGGTGATCGGCAAATCATTTATTTTGCTATAATCCTCTCCGCCATTGAAACTTTTATAAACGCCCCCATCATTTCCCGCCAAAACAAAATCAGGATTCGCGGGGTGAATAAATAAGCTATGTTGATCGACATGCGCACCCGAAAAACTCGTATTCCAATTGACACCACCATTCGTCGAACGTTCGGTATTAAAGGCAGAAACATAAACCAATTCGGGATTCGTTGGATGGACCACTATTTTTCCAAACCACCACATAAAAGGAACTTGAAAAATCCCATTAGCGTATACATCTTCCCAAGTTGCGCCGTCATCTTCTGACTTAAAAACACCTTCTAAAAAACCAGGAGTATTCGCATAAAAAGCATAAACGGTACTGGGTGAAGAAGGTGCAATAGCCAAACCAATTCTCCCTTTTCGCGAAGGCATATCCGGCAATCCATTCGTCAATTCTATCCAAGTATTTCCGCCATCAATTGACTGATAAATTCCAGAAGTAGCGCCACCGTAAGTATTATTTTGTGGCGTTCTAGTACGTTCCCACATGGCCGCATAAAGGATCTCGGAATTCTCGGGATGAATCGCCAAATCAATGGCTCCGGTGATGTCCGATACAAATAAAACTTGCTCCCAATTTTCGCCGCCATCTAAACTTCGGTAAACACCTCGATTATCTGTCGCACCAAAGAGATCGCCCATGGCTGCTACAAATATTTTATTGGGATCTGATGGATCAATAATCACTTTTCCAATACTCCCAACTTCCTCTAATCCACTAAACTGCCAGGACTCCCCAGCATCCGTAGATTTGTAAATACCAAGTCCATCATAAGCCAAAGAACCGCCGCCGCCATTCGCTTCGCCGGTACCTACATAAAGAATATTTTCATCGCTTGGTGCAATCGCCATATCGCCAATGGCTAAACTTAATGCATCGTCAAAAATAGGTAACCAGGAATTCCCTTGATCCGAAGATTTAAAGATACCACCGGAGGCGGTTCCTACGTAAATAATTTCCAGGTTAGAAGCGGGCATTTCTATATCGGTCACTCGACCTCCAATGTTGGTAGGGCCAGCGAAATTCCAGGTTCCATTGAGGCGGTTGGAAGATTGAGTTCTTTGTTCTTGGCGTAATTTTGCTCGGGCTCTGCGGGCAGCGATAAAAGTTTCTTTATCTATGCTTCCATGTGGATAAGCTCTTTGTCGGAAAAACCAATCGCCGGGGATTAATTTCTGCGCTGCACTTTCGTCTTCCATTCCTTCAGAGGAGATGATTGTTTCTTCTTTAGGTAAAAACCAAAGCCCGCCAATAAATAATAAACCCAGGAATAAACCAATGGGTAAGAGGAAACGCATTTTCTTATTTTTCATTGTTTATTTTTTCAATTGTCTCAAAAGATACGAATAAGACAATGCCAATTACTTATCGCTTTCTGAAAAATACCTATTTTGCCACCCAGGAATCAAAAAATGATATGAAGATCGTCGTTAACACTCGTTTTTTATTGAAGGATGGACTAGAGGGAGTCGGTTGGGTGACCTATGAGTTGTTGCAGCGCATCGTCAAAAACCATCCGGAAGATGAGTTTGTTTTTTTGTTTGATCGAGCTTATGATCCTTCCTTTATCTTTGGACCAAATGTAAGACCTTTGGTTTTATTTCCTCAAGCTCGCCATCCTTTTTTGTGGTATTGGTGGTTTGAATTTGTGGTACCCAAGGTTTTAAAAAAAGAAAAGGCAGATGTCTTTTTTAGTTTGGATGGCTATACTTCTTTGTCGACTTCTTTTCCTACCGTGATGATGATTCACGATATTGCGCATCAGCATTTTCCAGAGCAAGTTCCTTTGATCTCTAAATATTACTATCATCATTTCGTTCCTAAATTTTTAAACCGGGTAGAACAGATTCTTACCGTTTCTAATTTTACCAAACAAGATATCATTCGGCGTTATCAAATTCCGGAGAAAAAAATTGATGTGGTTTACAATGGTTGTCGCGAAATTTTTCGACCCATTTCTCTTGAAGAACAACAAGCGACGAAATTGGAATACAGCGAAGGTGCGCCTTATTTTTTCTATGTCGGAGCGGTGCATCCGCGAAAGAATATTCATCGCCTGATTCAAGCTTTTGATCGTTTTAAAAAAGAAACAGGCTTGCCTCATAAATTGCTCATCGGCGGGCGTTTTGCCTGGAAGACTGGAGTCATCAAAAGTACTTATGAAAAGGCGACTTATCGAGAAGACATTGAACTGCTCGGTTATCTAAAAGAAGAAGCCTTGTATCGGCTTTTGGCGACAAGCGCTTGCTTTGTTTACTTGTCAATTTTTGAGGGTTTTGGATTGCCGGTTTTGGAGGCTTTTCATGCGGAGGTTCCGGTGATCACGGCCAATAAATCTTCTTTACCAGAAGTAGCTGGAGACGCTGCTTTGCTCGTCGAGCCAGAGGATATTGATTCTATTGTGGCGGCTATGAAAAAAATAATTGAAGAAGAAGGCTTTGGGGAAGACTTGGTAGCTAAAGCTAAAATTCAGCGGCGTAAATTTAGCTGGGATGAATCTGCGGAGCAGGTCTATGAGGTTTTAAAGGAAGTGGCACAAAGAAATGGAAAGGTATAAGAATGAAGTGAGAGTATTTTGTGTCCCGTGGATGGCGCGGAATCTTTCCTATACTTATTATCCTTGGGGAATTTAAAACAAATCTCGTGGAACGGTTGACGGGAATGGTGTCCCGCAGATCGCGCGGATTACGCAGATTTTTTTTACGTTCGAACGTCTAACATCTGCGAAATCTGCGAAATCTGCGGGAAACTTAAAAAACAAAATCCGCGGGAAATCTATTCTCTTTTCCCCCGCTTCCACAAGAAGGCCACTCCAAGCAAACCAATCACCATCAACATCACTGCAATGAATTCTGCCTGTGTACTTTGAAAACCCAATATATCATAACGGTCATTGACTCTGACTTTTTCGATCCAAAATCGT
>CALLVY010000750.1 GCA_938015925.1 uncultured Saprospiraceae bacterium | reverse complement strand
CGCTACTTTGATTAGTTCTTCCACAGTTCCAGTGGCAGGTTGTTCTTTCAAAACTCGGTTGAGAGCCTTTTGGACATGAATTCTTGAGAAGCCCAAAGCCACTAAAGCAGATAACGCTTCTTCCCTCAAAGTATTGTCTTTTGGGTTCATCACCGCTCCTTCTGTCCCAGAATCTTTCAATAATTTGTCTTTCAAATCCAAAATGATTCTTTTTGCCGTTTTTGGCCCCACTCCTTTTACTTTTTTAAAAGCCGCAACATCTTCAGAAATCACCGCAATTCTCACTTCCTCTGGAATCATTGAAGACAAGAGAATTCTTGCCGTATTTGGCCCGATACCTTGTACCCCGACCAGTAAAATAAATAAAGAACGTTCTGCCTCGTCTGCAAATCCATACAAGGTGTGGCTATCTTCCTTCACCACCAAGTGAGTCAATATTTTAAGGGATTCCAGTGATTCCACTTTGGTATAAGTGTTTAAGCTGATGTGGATACGATATCCAACGCCTGCTGTTTCAACCACTAAATAGGTTGGACTTTTATAGGTGATGTTTCCTTTTATGTGTGCTATCATTTCTGTATTTCTAACTCAATAAATACTAAAAAAAACCAAGGTAAAAGCCCCTATTTCAGAGAGCTATTCTTATAAACAATTGGATAAAAATCGAAGATTAGTTTTACTGAACTTACGTTTCCTGAGCGAAATTATTCTTATTCTTCTGTTTTCGAATTTTGAAATTCTTTCAGACTAACTCCTTATCAATCAATCGTTTAGAAAATCATTTTAAAATCGGAATAGTAAAAAAAGGAACTTCTATCACTGGTTTCGATCTCCAAAGCTTTTCAAATAATACTAAAATATGATACGAAGGTACAAATTCCTTTAAATCTCTACCACATTCCTTTAAAGACATCTAAATATTCAAAAAAGATATTTTCCGAATAGGGGAATTCTCCCTTTTGTTTGTCTAGGAGAAAAGAGGAACAGAAATCCTTAAAAATTTTAAGTCCAGCGTTTTTCATTTTTTCTTAAAGAAGGGCTTTGTTTTTTAAAACCGTAGTAAGGAGCATTACAATTTCTCTAGTATCATTTTCATTTTTACTTAAAATTTATCCTATACGTCCTAGACTTTACAATTTCTTCATTCAAAACTTAAAGCGAATTTATTTTTTCCAGATTTTTCACAGAAAAATCCTTCGCTTTCTAAAACCAACTCAGATGAAAAAAGTAAAGTCTTTTCCAGCCTTATTTTCTATTGCTATTGTTCTACTTATTTTTTCTTCTTGCCAAAAAGGTCAGTATTACGACGATTTTTCTGACGAAGGAGATTTCCAAGATGAATTAAACGATTCCCCCAACGAATCCGAACCGGAGAGTTCTGGAGATGGAGAAACCTTTTTGACTTCTTACCGCATCAGTGGCGATAACATTGATAAAATCAAAGATTTCAAGGTTCCCAATCGCTTCAAAGACTTGCAAAATGACTACACCAAACATTTGCAGATGTGGGAATACTTCACTCGCATGATTCCGATTGAACAAAGAATACACATCACTGAGTTTTTGGTTTTTGAAGGCGGTCAAGCTCTTGCAGGTTTTGTAGAACCCATTGACCCAAACAGTCTCGACAAATGGAGAATGGGACTAGCCATTGATATAGCTGGAGACTTGGAAAACATTGACCTAGAAGAGGAGTTCGCAGCGGTGAGCATTCACGAATTTGGGCATGTATTGACTTTAAATCATGAACAAGTAGAAGTGGGCGACTCCGAAAACAGCTGCACTAGTTTCTATACAGGAGAAGGTTGCTCTAAATCCAACTCCTATATCAATGAACTCTATAATATTGGCTGGGCCGACATCTACGAGGAATTCATCAACAGCAATGAAGATCATATTTATACTCGCTTTTTCCCAAAATACCAAGATCGCTTTGTATCCGACTATGCTGCCACTAATCCTGGCGAGGATATCGCAGAAGTCTTCACCTATTTTGTAATTGAGGACAGCAAACGATCTGATAATAGCATCGCAGCGCAAAAGATCAATGCACTTTACGGTCATCCCGAATTGGTGAGCCTGCGCAACAGCATCCGTCAAAACCCAACGGTGACTAGTTTAGATCCAGCCAGCTTACGTCGCCACAAATGCCGTCACCACAAAACGCACCGCGTTGGTTTTTCTTACCAGCCTTAAGTTACTACCTGGTGCCTACTGTTTAAAAAATAAGCAATCAGAGATTTTGTCGGAATAAATAGGTTCCCCAGAATCCTACGTGCAAAGAAGTAATGATAAATTACAGTGAATCAGCCTTGTTTTGCAGCCACCTTTGTTTTGGAACAAAGGTGGCTTTGCTTATTCTACCAAGTCTGTTCAAGTCCAAACCCCTAGTATTCTCGGCACTTTGAGATCAACTATTCAAGCTCTTTGACCAATTCTATCCATTAAAAAAGTGCTTCCAGGGCAGCAAAAAAGCTTTTTTAGGCGTTAAAGGAGTACTTTAAAGAGAAAAATCACTTTGGCATTTTCCTATTTTACAAGGTATAGAGTTCTTGTATTTTCACAGTATTTGGACTAACTTTAAAAAATTATCATACATGGATATTGCTTTGCCATTGCAACATCAAGAAAAAAATCTGATCGAGGCCTGCATCAAGAAAGAACGTTGGGCCCAAAAGCTGCTATATGAAGACAACTATAGCAAGATGATGGGCGTATGCCTGCGCTATTCCAACAACAAGGAAGATGCGCTCGACATATTGCACGAAGGTTTCATCAAGGTTTTTAGAAATATTGCCAAATATCAACCAGGAACTTCTATCAATGCCTGGATGCGCAGAATCATGGTGAATACAGCCATTGATTTTTATCGAAAGTCTATTCGACGGCGTACCGAAGATTTGGATCAAGCTTATCAAGTAAGTGCAGACCAACCCGATGCGGTGAGTAATTGTACCGAAAAGGATATACTTGCGGCCATCCAAACCCTTTCCCCTGCTTATCGCGCAGTTTTCAATTTATATGTAATAGAGGGCTTTTCTCATCGAGAAATTGCTGATCAATTGGGCATCACCGAAAGTACCTCTCGTTCTAACCTGGTTAAAGCCAGAATAAAATTAAAGGCCATTTTGGAGGCCAAATACATTCGATATGGAGAATAATTACTTCGATAAAATAATGCGCGAAAGGATGGAGAACCTGGGAGGTGATCCACAAGGCGATCACTGGGAGCAAATGGAACAGTTGCTCAATGATCCAGCCAACGCTGATTTGTCGGAAAACGAATTGGACCACAGCCTGCGCAATAAACTCACCGATGTGGAGCCTGCTTTTACAGGCGGCCACTGGGAGCAAATGGAATATTTGCTCAATGATCCAAGCAACGCTGATTTGTCGGAAAACGAATTGGACCACAGTCTGCGCAATAAACTCACTGATGCGGAGCCTGCTTTTGCAGCAGCTCATTGGAATTTGTTTGAACAACAACTAGATGCGGAAATCAATACTCCTGAAATAGAAGATGTTTATTTGGATGGTGTAACTTATGAGTTACTCAATGATTTGGAAAGTCCTTACGATCCTGAGCATTGGGACATCATGCAAAAACGCTTGGAAGAAGAATTTTCCATCCGCTATAAATTGGTTAAATACAAAGTGGCAGAGTTGGCCTTACTGGTACTTGCTCTTTTTACCGCAGTATCATATTTTCCGGCAGATAAACTTTCTGCGTTTCAACTTCCTTTCGTAGAAAACGTTTTCCCAGCCAACACCTTAGAAGTCGTGCCTGCGAAAACAATTGATTCGAAAGCGTTAAATACAAATGAGAATAGCAGCCCAATCGCAATGGCTAATCCATCCACAAGTCTTACCACTTCTTCGGATTCAGATCTTACGAATAATAGCGATTCAAATACTGCATCAAAGCAAAGCAAAGCGACGGGATCGATCACCAAGCCTCCTCAGAGCAAGCAACAATTACAGTCTGCTGCTCCACCTGAGAAACACGCTAAAATTACATTGCTTGAAACATTAGAAACGACTACAAATCAAATAGTAAATTCTAATAAGTCCGTTGAACCTACGATTCCTGCTTTAGCAGAATCCAAAACAACAGAAGCAGAAAGCAACAGTAGTATGACTGATTTGCTGGAAGAACAACTTAGAGTGATTCCATTAATCAATGGCCTGGAGATTTCTAATCTTCCCCAAAAGTCAGATGACTTTATTGCTGACTTCACGAAAGCCGATGTTTGGAAAAGTCCTTCGTTCCTTCGTATTGGTATGTTTGGAGCATCAGACCTCAATTATGTCCTGACTCCTTATAATCAAGAATTTGATCAAGCAGGATATAGCAGTGTAACCTCTGGTTACGGCGGTGGTTTGAGTATTGGCTACAAATTTGGTCGATGGGAAATTGAAACCGGGGCGATGTACGCAACCAAGTCCTATAGACCTAATACTGTAAACGTTACTTTCACTGCAGGAAATATTGGTAGTGGTTATGAAGGTCTTGGTTGGACAGGTACTCAGTTGGATCTTTTAAGAATTCCAATTCGCGCCAGATATGATCTAGTCAACATGGGTAAATGGTATATTTATACTCAGGCAGGTATCACCGGTAATTTGGCTTTAAATACCATTCATAGTAGAAAGGTATATGTCTACGAACCATATAATTCTTCGCGAAGTCCTACGGAGCCTATTACCATAGATTTCAGTACAGATGAAACTCCTCCTATCACTGAAAATGTTGGTTTGCTTAAAAAGAAGCAGGGATCGGATGAAAAGAATAATTTCTATACCGCAGAGATTGGTTTTGGAATAGAGCACTTTTTATCTCCGCGTTTTAGCTTTTTCTCACAACCTACTTTCCATTATCAAATTGGAAAAAACACGATCGGTTTGAATAAGGAGCGAATAAATACCTTGTCCTTAGAAACGGGAATCAGGGTTTCCTTAAAGCGAAACAAATAAACCCTTTTTGTTTTCATTTTCGATAGATACAAAAAAGCTGATTCCTACTTGGAATCAGCTTTTTTTTGGTATTGCTTAAGAGCAGTCACTAAGGCGGGACCAATGATTCGATGGCCTCCTTCAAGAATACAAAGAGATACATTTTCTAAATCTTTGGCCATCCATTTTCCAGACTCTAATGGAATCGCGGGATCTGTTTTTCCAAAAAACAAAGCAACTGGAATTTTACTTTGGCGAAATAGCTCTTTGGTTTTCGAAGGGTGAAGTACAAAGTCGTGCATAGAGATCCAGGTATTAAATAAACGATCCCGACGCTCTGGATTACTCATGTGATAATGAATAAATTTCCGATTGTACTCACTCAACAATCTAACCCGATGGAAAAGGCGAACCAAAGACAACAACCATTTTGGATCACGCAAACTTCGGCGAAGCCATACTCTAATCACCCGAGGCACCAGATGAGCATTCACCATTCCCCTGGTAAAAATACCATCGGGCGCTAGCAGAATAACCGTCTTGATTTTTGTAACAAACGCGGGCACCAGTTTTTGTACAATTCTACCTCCAAAACTATAGCCCATCATCGCAAATTCTGTTTTCCCCTCTCTGGTCAAAATCAGTTCAATCAATCCATGCATGTCTTCCAAAGTAAAACTGGAATCAGACCATTCCGTGGCTCCATGGAAGGGTAAATCAACAGACAAGATCGTGTAGCGTTCTCCGAGGGCGGAAGCCAAAGGAAGAAATAGCTCCGCAGGATTGGCATAGCCTGGAAAAGAAATCAATAGTTCTTTTCCACTTCCAAAGCGCAGAAGGTGTATTTTTGATTTTTTATAGTTTAAAAAGATAGCCTGTCCTTTCATATTTTGTTTTCGTCCGATGCAGGACAATTAAGAGTCTGCTTTATTGAAGAAGTTGTTTAAAAATAGATTGATGATTTATTTGCAAGTCATTGATCTCCAATACTTCAGCTAATTCTTTTCACCGTAGCTAAGGCTACGAAAAAAGAATAGCCTGCTCCGAGTTTATCGAGGAGGAGCTTCGTCTTGAAAATCAAGCACTTACAACTAATTTCAACCTCCATTATTAAACAACTTCGAATAAAAAACAATCCACCTAAGCCAACTGTTGGCTTATTTAAATCAACCGTCCATGCGATCAATTATCATCTTTTCTATTTTCGTTTCGTTTCTATTTGCATTTTCCAGCTGCAAAGTAAACGATTATGCTTCTTCCTCAAAACCTGTATCTCATGGTATTTGGAATGACTTATTGCAGCAGCACGTAGATCCTACCGGAAAAGTAAACTATCAGGGATTTATTCAGGATAGTGTCCAATTCAATGCCTACCTGGATATTCTACAAAAGAACCATCCGAATGCCAAACACTGGACTAAAGACGAACAATTGGCTTATTGGCTCAATGCTTATAATGCCTTCACCGTGAAAATAGTGGCCGACAATTATCCCGTCCCTAGCATCAAAGATATTAAAAACGGGATTCCTTTTGTCAACACCGTCTGGGATATCAAATTTATCAAAATTGAAAAGGCCGTATATGACCTAAATAATATTGAACATGGAATCGTTCGCCCCAAATTTAAGGAACCCAGAGCTCACTTTGCACTCAACTGTGCCTCCGTATCCTGCCCACGCTTACGCAATGAAGCCTATACCCCAGAACAACTAGAAGAACAACTCAGTGACCAAGCTCGTTATTTTTTAACCAATACCGTAAAAAATAAAATCGCCGATCCACAACAGGTCGAACTTTCTAAGATTTTCAGCTGGTTCAAAGGCGACTTTACCGATAGTGGTTTGTCCCTCATCGAATTCCTCAATCAATATGCTCCGATACAAATCTCCAAAGAGGCCAAAATCAATCATTTAGATTATGATTGGAACCTCAATGAATAGTTCGATACACAGCGTTTTATAAGTTAAAAATATTAATCTCCGTTACGCTTTAGTTCGCTATCGCTCCTGGGCTTCTAGCTCAGTCTAATTACCTGCCTCCCAGCAGAAATCGGTTCCCTCGCTTAATAGAAAATAACTATCTTTGCCGCCTAAAACAGTCGATAATGAACTTACTAATTCTCGGAAGTGGCGGCAGAGAACATGCCTTTGCCTGGAAAATCAAACAGAGCCCTTTATGCAAAAAACTATTCATTGCTCCTGGCAATGGAGGCACCGCTGATTACGGCACCAATGTGCCCATCTCCTATAATGATTTTCCAGCCATCAAAACATTCTGCCTGGAAGAAAACATCGACATGGTTGTGGTAGGCCCAGAGGATCCACTCGTTAAAGGTATTGTTGACTTTTTTCAAAAGGATGAAGCTTTAAATAAGATCATCGTAATCGGTCCGTCTGCGGAAGGTGCTCAACTCGAAGGGAGTAAGGCTTATGCCAAACGTTTTATGGAAGACCTATCTATTCCAACGGCAGCTTATCGGGAATTCACCCCAAAAAATATAGAAGAAGGCATCGATTATATTGCTACCCAAACCCCTCCTATCGTATTAAAAGCCGATGGCTTGGCGGCGGGTAAAGGAGTACTCATCTGCCAAAGTATCGCGGAAGCGCAAGAGGAGTTTAAGGCCATGCTCGGAGGAAAATTTGGAGACGCCGGAAATCGTGTGGTCATTGAAGAATTTTTGGATGGCATTGAATTTTCTGTATTTGTATTGACCGATGGTCGCAGTTATAAAGTACTGCCTATCGCCAAAGATTACAAAAGAATTGGTGAAGGAGATTCTGGTTTAAATACCGGAGGTATGGGAGCGGTTTCTCCTGTTCCTTTTGTCGATGATGTTTTAATGGAGAAGGTCAAATCCAGAATCATTGAGCCGACGATTCGAGGCATACATCGCAAAGGATTAAACTATCAGGGTTTTGTTTTTATCGGATTGATTCGGGTCGAAGGAGAACCTTATGTGATTGAGTACAATTGTAGAATGGGCGATCCAGAAACGGAGGTCGTGATGCCTCGTTTGAAAAATGATCTCGTCCAGTTATTCCAACAGTTGGCCAATGGAACGCTATCAGAAGCCAAGATCGAAATGGAGGAACGTTCGGTGACTACTGTTTTTCTAGTATCGGGTGGCTACCCAGAAGCTTATGAAAAAGGCAAAGTTATCAGCGGATTAGAAGACGTTGAGGACAGTCTGATTTTCCAGGCCGGAACCAAGAAGGAAGAGGGACAATTATTGACCAATGGAGGAAGAGTAATCGCTGTATCTTCCTATGGCAAGGATTTTCACGAAGCCTTAAGTCGCTCCAAGTCCAATGCGGAAAAAGTAAAATTTGCTGGAAAATATTACCGTAAAGATATCGGTTTCGATTTATAGAAATAGGTAAGTAAGCAGGTGCTCAAAAATATCTATATGTTATATCTGAGTTTATTTTTTTATTAATCGAGGCGAATGGTTCCCGATCCTAGCCGTAGCTAGGTGAGGAGGTTCTTCAACGAAGAGTAATAGAAAAAGAAGCCAGAGAGAAT
>CALLVY010000749.1 GCA_938015925.1 uncultured Saprospiraceae bacterium | reverse complement strand
GCTAGGGGCTTCGCCCGGTGCATCTACGGCGGTTTCAATTATGCTCGATGTTTTGGATACTTGCTTCCCCGAAGAAATGAAATCCAAATCTTGGCAAGACAAACTGGTAGAAATGATTCCGTCTTATGGACAATCTTTGATCGAGGATGCTGCGCTTTGTCAAAAGACACGAGCGTATACTACTCAAATTTTAAAACTGGAAGATCGTTAAGTGGAATGCTGAATCTCGAATTTTGATTTTAGGTACGCATAGGACAAAAAAATAAGAAGTCTTAGCATTTGATCGCCCCAATCAATATTGGATATTCGATATTTTTTCCGGTACTAAATTTCCGCCTTTTGTTTTTCTGAACAGCCCTAATTCGATATTCGATATTCCCAAAAAAAACCACTCACCTGACACTCCTAAAAAATGCCAAAACCCATTCCCGGAACCATCAATAAATTCGTCTTCTTTCCACCACTAATCCTCCTGGTCGGAACTGTAGCCATCAGCCAAATCAATAATGATTTATTTGTAAAAAGTATCAGCGCCACCAATGCCTGGGTCTTACAGAATTTTGGCTGGTTGTTTAGTTGGAGTAGTTTTTTCTTTCTCGTCTTGTTGGTCATTACTTATTTTTCGCCAATCGCTAAAGTGAAAATAGGAGGGAAGGATGCCGTACCAATCTTAGATAAATGGCGATGGTTTGCGATTAGTATTTGTACTACCATTGCTACCGGAATTCTCTTCTGGGGATGTGCGGAGCCTTTGTATCATTATGCAAGTCCACCCGTAGGTTTGGGGATTGCCGGAGCGTCTGAGGCCGCCCTCAATTTTTCTATGTCGACGATGTATATGCACTGGTCTTTTACCCCTTATGGGATTTACTGTGTCACGGGTTTGGTTTTCGCTTTGGCCTATTATAATTTAAATCAACCCTTTCGAATCGGCGCCCTGCTTTACCCTTTACACCAAAAAGACAATAGGGAAAACCAAAACAATATCCTGGATATCATTTGCTTATACGCGCTGGTACTAGGAATGTCTGCTTCCCTCGGAGCTGGAATTTTAGCGCTGATCGGTGGATTGGAAGAACTCTTTGGTTTTACCAAAAGTAATTGGCTGATTGGCATTACTGGCGCCACGATTATTCTATGTTTTATCGGCTCAGCCATCACCGGTTTGCAAAAAGGAATCAAGTATTTATCAACCATAAATATTGCTGCCTTTATCGGCATTGCCGCTTATGTTTTGATTTTTGGGTTTCCACAAAAAGTACTAAGCTTGGGAGGTTCAGGGATGAGTGATTACTTCCTTCACTTCCTTCCCCGAAGTACCAATATTGGGAGCCAATTAGATAGCAGTTGGTTGAACGATTGGAGTATTTTTTATTGGGCCAATTGGTTTGCCTGGGCACCAATCTCTTCGCTTTTCCTGGGACGAATTTCAAAAGGATATACGGTCAGAGATTATATCCATTTCAATCTGATCATTCCTTCGGTTTTTGCCATCGTATGGATGACTGTTTTTAGCGGAACCACCTTACACCTCAATGTTTTATTAGACAACTCCTTATACACTTTGATGACTGCAAATGGAGAGGAATCTGTCATGTATGCTGTACTGGGAAAACTACCATTAGGCAAGGCGGTGAGCATCTTCACCTTAGGCATTATCTTTCTATCCTATGTTACCGCAGCAGATTCTAATATCTCCGCCATGAGTGCGATTTCAGTAAATGAAGACGGAAATAAAGAAGGAGAAGCTCCTACTTTTATAAAAATTATCTGGGGTTTGGTGATTGGTGGCCTGACGTATATCATGTTGTCCACTCAAGGAATAAACGGGATTAGAATACTTTCGGTACTAGGTGGGTTTCCCGCTCTGTTTATCATTATCTTAGCGGCCTTTTCTCTGGTGAAAATTTTAGCAAATAAAAATATATTAATTCAGGAACAAAAAAAATAAAAACAACTTCAAAGAACAAGAAGCACCAGTATGACCAGAGCAAAAAGAAAAAAAAACACTAGAGTTTGAACGAAAGTTCAATTCTCCAAACTGGCCAGCAAATCAAAAAAAACAAGGATATTATCAAATCAAAAAAAACAAACTAGAAAACAGATTGCGAAGTTGTTTAAGAATTGCTGCTTGTAGTGAAAAATAGAGATATGAAGCTTGCTTTAAAGATCATTTTGCAAGCAAGTAAGTAGTTT
The DNA here is from genome assembly GCA_938015925.1 of uncultured Saprospiraceae bacterium. GTDB lineage: Bacteria > Bacteroidota > Bacteroidia > Chitinophagales > Saprospiraceae > CALLVY01. The sequence continues at coordinate 8,127 of CALLVY010000749.1, read as the reverse complement.
TTAAACAACTTCTGCGTATTATTTCAGCGGAATTAGGCCTCGTAGTAAATTCGTATTGGCCAGAGGCCAAAAACCACATCGGTTAAAATGCGGTAGCATTTACCGAGCCTCCGGTAAGGGGGTGCTTCCTTGGTCACTCAATTCCATAAATACTTACGCCCAAATATTTTGTTTTAATCAATAAAACAGATTTCTTTGCACCTCACCTAAAACAACCCTTAGGGTTTCGATATGGAAAAGAAGATACTTTCGAAAGAAGCGCTGGATTATCATGCAAATGGTCGTCCTGGAAAGATAGAAGTGATTCCAAGTAAAGCAACGGCCAATCAAAGAGACCTTTCTCTGGCCTATTCACCAGGAGTAGCAGATCCTTGTCTGGCGATAGCAGAAAATCCAGAAGATGTTTATAAATATACCGCCAAAGGAAACTTGGTGGCGGTAATCAGTAATGGTACTGCCGTACTAGGATTAGGAGACATCGGTCCCGAAGCTAGTAAACCCGTGATGGAAGGAAAAGGTTTGCTCTTTAAAATTTACGCAGACATCGATTGTTTTGATTTGGAATTGAATACCAAAAATGTCGATGAATTTGTACGTACTGTAAAGCTTTTAGAACCCACCTTCGGTGGAGTCAACTTAGAAGATATTTCCGCACCCGAATGTTTCGAAATAGAGGAACGTTTAAAAGAGGAATTGAATATTCCGGTGATGCATGATGACCAGCATGGAACGGCGATCATCAGTGGCGCCTCTTTATTGAATGATTTGGAAATTGTCGGGAAAGAAATTTCAAAGGTAAAAATCGTTGTCAATGGAGCCGGAGCATCGGCCATTTCTTGTACCCGGATTTATGTAGCATTAGGCGCCAAGAAAGAGAATATCTTCATGTATGACAGCAAAGGATTGATCCATTCCGATCGCGATAATCTCAACGGTAAAAAACCAGAATTTATCAATGATACCAGGCCTGCCGATACTTCCTTGACGGATATCCTAAAAGGCGCAGATGTCTTTGTCGGTTTGTCCAGAGGAAATGTCCTCAACCAGGAAATGGTGAAAGGCATGACTTCCGATTGTATTATTTTTGCAATGGCCAATCCAACACCAGAGATCAGCTATGAAGACGCCAAAGAAGCACAACCTGATTGCATCATGGCCACTGGCCGATCCGATTATCCCAATCAGGTCAATAATGTTTTGGGTTTTCCATTTATCTTTCGAGGAGCCTTGGATGTTCGAGCTACCGAAATCAATGAAGCGATGAAACTCGCAGCGGTTTATTCTTTGGCAGAACTGGCCAAAAAGCCGGTGCCGGATATCGTAAATATGGCTTATGGAAACATAAGTCTTAATTTTGGAAAGGATTACATCATTCCAAAGCCGGTTGATCCGCGTTTGATCACCGCTGTCGCTCCGGCAGTAGCCAAAGCGGCTATGGAAAGTGGGGTAGCCAAACAACCTATCGAAGATTGGGTGGCGTATGAGTACCAATTGTCTACTCGATTGGGGAATGATAATGCTTTGACAAAAATTATTGAAACCAAGGCGAAGCAAGATATCAAAAGAGTCGTTTTTGCAGATGCAGAAAATATTTCGGTATTGAAAGCGGCGCAACAAGTGGTGGAAGAGAGAATCGCTCATCCGGTTTTACTAGGAAATCTGAAAAAGGTCAAACTGTTGATGGAGGAGTACAATATCCATTTGCCAGGTATCGAAATTATTGATCCTAAAAATCCTAAAGATGAAGAAGAGGAAGTAAGGTTGGCGGAATACCAGGAAGTTTTCTATGGAAAAAGAAAACGGAAAGGGATTACCAAAAGAGAATCGGAAGACATCATGCGTAGTCGAAGCTACTATGGAGCCATGATGGTCGAAAAAGGGCACGCAGATGCTATGATCGGTGGTTTGAGTAAACGCTATCCCGCAACGATTCGCCCAGCTTTGCAAATCATTGGAGCACGAGAAGGCATTAGTAAAGTGGCAAGTATCCACATAATGATGACGCGCTCGGGACCACTTTTCTTAGCCGATACGACCATCAATCATACACTTAGCGAAGAGGATATTGTCAATATCACAGAATTGGTCGCCGAACAAGTACGATCCTTTAATATCGAACCCAAAATAGCTTTATTGACTTACTCCAATTTTGGTTCCGTACCTGCTGGAGAATCCGCTGTATTGATGAGAAATGCTACAAAAATTTTGCATAAAAAACATCCCGATTGGATCATTGACGGAGAAATGCAAGCACACATGGCACTGAACTCGGAAGTATTAAAAGAATACTATCCTTTCTCTAAATTGGCAGGACATCGTGCGAATACGCTAATTTTTCCGAATCTCTCTGCTGCCAATATCGCCTATAATCTTTTAGGAAATGTTTCTGATATTGATGTAATGGGCCCTATTTTGCTGGGTTTGAAAAAGCCCGTTCATATTTTGCAATTGGGGGCAACCGTTCGTCAAATTGTAGAAATGGTTGGAATTGCAGCCATCCACGCTCAGGAAGTGGCGCGCAAATAATTTGGCTCCTAGCTGACCTTATAAAAGGAAAGTTTATCGTTCTTGGACCAATCCCGTGGTCAACCAAAAAGAAGAATAAAAACTTGTATTGAGCTTGCCGAAATAAACGTTTTTTACTATCGGGAACCTTCTTCGGCGGTTTCTTCTTTTTGGTTGACTCACACACGGGATTGGTCAGAGAACCAAATTTATTTAGTGTATTGAAATTGAAAATGCATTTCTTGATTTAAATCAGGGAATGCATTTTCAATTTATAGCTGAATCTCTCTTCAAGTTTATCAAGAAAAGCCGAAAAGGGGAGCGTTTTGGGGTTTAGAAAGTAAGGATATAGGAGCAAATATTTGTATATAAAATAACAACAAAATTACATAGCAATCATTCCCCGTGAATTAGTACTAAATTCATTTTCTTTGGAATAGTTTTTGCCTCTCCCTTATTACTATAATAATGATTTTGAATAAATGATAAAAGGAAGCCCCCCTTATTATCAAATAGTAGTCCTTTTTGAAAGGTATCTAATTAACAGATACAAGAAATAACATTGTCACTGAGTGGGTTGTTAATTATTTCCATAGCCTAATAAAAAACACAAACGATGAGGTTTTCACCTCTTACAGAACATTTTTCCCCCAAGCCATCAAAGAATCCATTCCGGACTTCTTTCTTCTCCTTCTGCTTTCTCGGCCTGATTTGGTTTACTCCTGACTTCGGTCAATTGCTGCGGAGCATACTTTACGATTCCTTTAATTCTACCAATAGTGAAATGGCGGCGAGTGTTTCCATTGATAAAACCGCTTCTACCTTAACAGCAGTTACCGGAGAGGAGTTTAATTATCGTCTTCAATATCGTTGTGCTAGTATAACGGATGATTGTATAGGGACCGTTATTACGGATCCTTTACCGCCTGAAGTAGAATTCGTCGGTTTAATTGGTTCGGTACATACCACTAGTGAAAACTACAATTCTGGCTCACATACGGTTACGTTTACCTTTCAAGATCCATTGGCTGCTGGTACTTCTGGGGAGGTTCGAATTCGGGTGCGATTCCCTAATGGAACAACACCTAATGGAACAATAGCCAGCAACACGGCGACCATTAGTGCTGCAAATGCACCTTCCGAAGTAAGTACAGTCAATGTTACAGCCGTGGCTAGTGATAAGGTAGTAACTTTTAAATATTTTACTGGAGGAGTACTAGATGAAGTCACAGCTTATACTGTACAAGTTTGCAATAACACGACCTATGGTCTTATTGAAAATGGTACGCTTAATAGTACATCTGTTACGATTATAGATACCCTTCCCGCTGGATGTGTTTTTAATTCTGCAAACTATGGAGGGGTTTATAATGCTGTAGATCATTCCGTCTCATGGACAATTGGTGATATTTTAATTGGAGACTGTGTATGGCCTCAGGCTTTTGTGGTTTTTCCTTCTTCTACTTTTAATAATGGAGATGTGATAACGAATAGAGCGATTGTATCTTATACTCCTGTAGGAGAATCCCCGATTTCCGTTCCAGTTTCTGTGAATTTAACCATTGTTCCTCCCTATATAGCCGGATATCTCGATAAATCCTCTAATGACAATACCGTTGATCCGGGACAAACTTGGGCTAATTATACCATTGATTGGACCAATTGGAGTAATGTAAGCATTGATGGGTTTTATTTGGAAGACACTATTCCTGATCAATTGAGAGTAACAAGGTTTGACATTGGAGATTTTTACATTAACGGTCCTTATACTAATTTGGATAAGATTGTTAGCTATACGACTAATTTAAATAGTACGCTAACTCCAGTGCCTGGCTCCCCATTTACACCTTATGACAATGCTAGAATTTATACCACAGACCTGGGATTGGCTGCCAATGAATATATTACTAAAATCAGATGGGATTTTGGTCCCGATCCAATGCCGATTAGTGGGGGTATTAATAGTAGTGGTTTAATTGTTATAAATTTTGATGTGCCTAATACTGCTCCTCCAGGTTTAGCTATTAATTGTATTGAAGCCGCAGGGACAACTGACGCCTTTATTGTGGATGGAGGAACTCCTTGCGATACCATTACTATTGTTGCGCTTTCAACTGCCTTTAAACCAGGTACGAGAAAAGACTATGCTTCACCTGCATGCGGAGGATGTTGGTCTTATAACGAAACAGGAGATTGGTTTTCTCCTGGCGAAACCGTTTCTTTAAGGTTAAGGTTAAGAAATTCCTCCTCTGCGGGAGCTCCCATTCCTGATCCAGCTATAGCAGATTTACTACCAATAGGAATGGAGTACGTCTCTGGTTCATGGACCTATGATGACGCCGGAACTATAGTACCTACTCCAACTTTTACAGAAACCCCCAATTATAATGGTACAGGAAGGACTCTTTTAAGGTGGGATTGGTCAGGAGTAGATCTTGATCCTAATACTGCTATTTATGTAGCTTTTGATGTTAATATAACTAATCAAGCGCCAGTAGGGGAAGATGCTCTAATCAATCAATATGCTGTTTTATCTTATGATGATAATGGTTGTAGTGTTTCCGGTTCTGGCGGCAGATATCCAGATACGAATGACCTTGATGGAGATGGAAATACAAGCGAAGAATTTTGTTTTGGCTCTGTTGCTTTAGATATAAATGCTTTGCCTGCATTAGAATCCGAAAAATTGGTCAAAGGCCAGTTGGATTCGAATTGGACCAAATACCCAGAAACAGGTTTCACCGTTCCTGGTGGTATTTCGGATTATCAGCTCACCGTAAGGAATACAGGAAATGTTCAATTAGACTCTATAATTGTTATTGATATTTTGCCTTTTGTGGGGGACCAGGGAGTTATTGATCCAACAGCGAGAAATTCGAGATGGAGCCCTAACTTGGTTGGCCCGGTTTCCGCTCCTTCAGGAGTGACCGTCTATTACAGTACGGTGGGGAATCCATGTAGAAGTACAGAAATGATCGTTCAGACAGGGCCTCCTTCTTGTGCGACTCCCAATTGGAACAGTACACCTCCAGCCAATATCACCACGGTTCAATCTCTAAAATTTGATTTCGGAGCTACCGTTTTAAATCCTCAAGATTCTTTAGTACTGGAATGGCCGATGCGAGCTCCAGTAAACGTAATGGCTAGTATAGGTGCCCAACCGGATTCTATCGCCTGGAATTCCTTTGGATTTATTGGCCAGCGAGTAGACAATGGTGATTTCTTATTGCCTTCCGAACCCTTAAAAGTTGGAATTTCAATGAGCGATGAAGTACCTGGAGTAATTGGAGATTTTGTATGGGAAGATACCGATAAAGATGGAATTCAAGATGTTGGAGAAATCGGCTATGATGGAATGCGGGTGGAATTATTTAAAGATAATGGCGATGGAAACGCTGATCCAACAACAGATACCTATGTAAACTTTACCGTGACCGCAAATGGAGGATATTACCTCTTTCCAAATTTACCAGAAGATGATTACTTTTTGGTTTTTTACAAACCAGCTCCTTATTCTATTTCGCCAGCCAACATTGGTGGAGACGACGCGCTCGATTCTGATGGAGTAGGATTGAATCACAATGGATTTTTGGTAGCAGTTACACCCGTCAATAATTTGCTGGATACCGAATATAATTTTGATTGGGATTTAGGGGTATATCCCAATGACCTTGGAGCAATAGGTAATTACGTTTGGGCGGATGATAATAGTGATGCAACACAAAATGAATCTATAGTCAACGGTATTAATGGAGTCACTGTAAATTTATACCAAAATTCTAATCCCGGGACCATCCTAGATTCTGATGTAACGTCTAATGACTTCAACGGAAATCCAGGATATTACCTCTTCGATCTTTTACCGCCAGGAGATTATTTTATTGAATTTGTTTTACCAGCGAGTACTACTTTTGTAACTCAAGGTGCCTCTGGCTCTAGCGATCCTTTCGACTCTGATGCGCATGCAACAACCGGACGGACAGAAGTTATTTCAGTACTTGCTAATGTATATGATGACAGTTGGGATGCAGGATTAATCCTTGCCGGAACGGAGGTTTGTGGCAATGGAATTGACGATGATTTGAATGGAGCAATTGATGAAGATTGTGGTGAGATAAGCGGAAGTGTTTTCGAAGATATTAATTATGGGGGAGGAGATGGCCGAGATTATGCAGAAGCAAATACTTCGGCTCAGGCTTCTGGTTGGGTGGCAAATGCCATCAGGGTTCAAAATGCAAGAGTAGAGCTTTATGACAATGCGGGGAACTTCGTTGCTACAACAAATACGGATGCAAGTGGAGAATATTTATTCTCTAATTTATCTAGTGGGGATTACTCGGTGAGAGTGGTCAATGGCTCGGTCAGTTCGAATAGAGCAAGCAATAGTACAGGACAAACCATTATCCCTGTCCAAACTTATCGCACCGATTATATTACACCAGTTATTGATGAAATTGGTGGTGCGTCACCAGCATTAGTCGATGCCAATGCCAATACAACAAATGCAAATATATCCTCTTTATCAACGGTAACCACGGCGGCTCAATCGGTCACTCCAATTACCCTTGCTGCTACGGACGTATCTGATATTGACTTTGGATTTAATTTTGACATAGTCGTCAATACCAATGACTCCGGTCAAGGATCACTTCGCCAATTTATTTTAAACAGTAATGAACTAGACAACACCAATTTAGATCAAGAAGATACCCCAACAAACGGCGTCTCTTTTCCAAAAGGGGCAGGATGGGAAACCTCGATCTTTATGATCCCGGGAGTGGGCCCACATGTCCTTCAACCGCTATCTGCTTTACCCTTTATCAGAGACCCACAAACACATCTAAGTGCGTATACACAAGCGGGTTCTGCGCAAGGACCAATCGCTACTCGTACGCTGAATGTAGAGCTTTTTGGAAATGTTGTTTTATTTGACGGTCTAACTATTTACGCCAGCGATGTTCAGGTTTCTGGGCTAGCGATCAATTCTTTTAGAAAAGGAATTTATAGTTATCTCAATGGCGCAGTGAATAGTTTCGTTTGGGGAAATTATATCGGAACAAAAGTAGATGGAACAACAACTGGAACGAATACAGATAATGGGATTCAGTTCAATAATATTGAGGACTCTTTTATAGGTACCAATGGAGATAATGTAAATGATGCCAATGAAGGAAATTTAGCCTCCGATAGTTATGGAGGAATAGAGCTAAGAAATACGTCCAACATATTGGTAGCAGGAAACTATGTAGGTACCGATAAGACAGGGATGCTCGATTTTGGAAATCGATATCTGGGGATTCATGTTAGAGATGCGACAGGTGTCAATTATATTGGGTTTAAAGATTCCGCTATTAATAATACCAGTGCAGAATTAAGAAATGTATCCTCTGGAAATGGAACAGATGGAATTCGAGTGAGTAATGGTGATAACCAGGTCATTGCAGGTAATTACTTGGGAACGGATGCCTTGGGAACTGGCCCTGTTACGAATAGCGGCTATGGTGTCCAATTCGTGGGTGCTGCTAGTAATAACATCGTCGGAACCAATTCCAACGGAGATGATGATGCTTTGGAAAGAAATATTATTTCTGGAAATGGAGTAGGTCTTCGATTTGCTTCAAA
>CALLVY010000748.1 GCA_938015925.1 uncultured Saprospiraceae bacterium | reverse complement strand
GCACTAATACTCAAAGTGAAGAAACCGACATAGGAGGTTCACGAGGAACGAGCTAAACCGTGACCACGGAAGGGCAGCAAGCAGAGTGCGGAAAAAAGACAATTTTTTAGCCATACAATATCATTTCGAATAAAGTCTAGTGTACTCAGAGGTTTTTGCTTAAAGTTTAAAGATAGAAAACTGGCGTGGATTAGGGGGCGTGTTGGTTTTTTTTAAGAGGTAGGAATTAGTAAATCTAAATTTTTTTGTTTTTAGGCTGTTATAATACTATTTTAGTAAAATATGCACTTTGCATGCTTTACTACTATGAGGAAGAATTCAAAATTTACGTTTTTTTTATTTTCATTTGGCCTGTTTGTATGGATACCTTTTATATCCTATGCTCAAGAGGATTATCCTAGTTTTTTACATCTTGGGAAGGAAGCAGGTTTAATGCATAATAGCTATAATTCCTTTGTTACAAAAGATAGTCGAGGCTTTGTATGGATTAGTTCTTTACAGGGCTTTTATCGTTTTGATGGGAAGGATGTTAAGCACTTTACGATTAGTACTACTGGAAATTATATAGAGAATATCCAGAGTCCTTTTTTTGAAGACGGTTTTGAAAATTTGTGGTTTACTACTTATGATGCCTTGCATTATTATGATCGTAGAATTGATCAATTTAAAAGTCATCAATTTTCAAAAGATGGACTAGTGATTGACCGAAATTATTATGCCTTTCATTACAATCAACAGAATCGTAAATTATGGATTCGTGCAGATGGAAATATGTGGGCTTATGACACTAAAACTAAAGAAAGAAAAACACCCTATCTATCGACCCAGGGTATACGTTTTGAATTTGTTGATTCCGACTCCGCTCAACAGATTTTTGCTTTCCCCTGGAGATTAAAACCAGGATTCGAATGGTGGACTAAAGATCAAAGCGGAACTTGGCATATGGATTTTCAGGAAAATGGAGTGCTTGCCACAGCAGAAATAAGTGATGGGGTATATGAAAACGATTCTACTCTATGGCTTGTTTCTAATCAAGGTTTAATCCACTATAATCTTAAAAAGAAGATTGCTCAACTTCATCGCCCCAAAGGGCTTAATAATTTTAGTTTATGGTCTGCTGTTTTATACCAAGAAAACCTTTTACTGCTCTCTTCCAGAGAATCCGGTTTGTGGCGTTTTGATACCCAAAAGAAATCTTTTTTTTCACCGTGGAAGAAGTCAGAGAAAAAACTAAATGGGATTAGTTCGGACGCTCCGAGAGAACTGTATGTAGATAGAGATAGTCAGCTTTGGGTTTGTCATTATTCCATGGGTTTGGACTATACCACTACTTCTTTATTGCCATTTGAAAATCCTTTGGGGGACAATCAATCCTTCCTCGTCAAACAGATCATTGAAGATCACCAAAAAAGGATTTGGGTATTGACCAAAAAAAGAGGTCTTTTTATATTTGATGTAAATGGCGTATTGTTAAACACCTTTGAAAAAGTAAATGATAAAAGTGATTTTTCTTCCTCGCATTTGAGTATCGATAAGGAAGGTGTACTTTGGTTGATTGTCAGAAATGAGGTGTTTACTTTGCAATCATCTAAAACCGAAAGCTTAGGCGAATGGAAAAGAGTATTGCAGGGGAAGCAAGATTTTATTGGTCTCTATCATGGGACTTTAGATCAAAAAATTATTACCAATACGAATGGTGTTTTTCAGTTTTTTGAAAGAAAACCAGAATTGGGTTTGTCTCGAATTCCGCTCTTTGATAATTATCGAAATTATGAGTTTGACTTTTTATTTAAAAAAGAAGAAGGCCATTTTTTTCTCCCTTATAATAACCAACACCTATGGACTGCCAATTATAAAGATAAGCATTTTGCCTTTGAGGAAAAGTTACTTATTAATGCCGCGACTTATGATGTGACTCGAAGCAGGGATGGTTCAAAGTGGTGGGTGGCTTCGGCAAAGGGCGTGTATCAAATTGATAAATTTGGAAAAGATAGCTTGTTAATTGGTCAAAAAGATTTTAAACAGAATTGCAATATATATTCCGTCATTGAAGACCATGCTGGCCGCTTGTGGCTTTCCAGTGATAATGGAATTTGGTCTTATGATCAAACTCAAAAAAGTATCTTGCGGTATTCCACCGCCAATGGAATTTCCAGTGACCTGTTTTCTCCCGATGCTTCTTGTTTGGCCTCCAATGGAAAGATATGGCTGGGGAATGAAAATGGCTTAACCGTATTTGATCCTGATGCGATTCTACTTCCCAATTCTACCTCCCAAACTTATATAGAAAACCTTTGGATAAACAACAAAACCTATCAAGGAGAATTTGTTATCGATGCTGTTGATCACCTGCCTTTACAGCATTATGAAAATACACTAGAATTTGATCTTCGAATGGTTGGGTTTAACCAATCGGAAAAAACGATGATAAAATATCGACTGAGAAATTACGATAATGATTGGTCAGAAGTGAAGAGTGGAAGTATCGCCCGCTTCACTAAAATCCCACCAGGAAATTATGTACTAGAAGCGCAGTCGATCAATGCCAATTATCAGCTAGGGAAAGTTAAAGAATTAAGCATTCATATTTTATCTCCTTTTTGGAAAACCCTGTGGTTTAAAATTTTATCTTTTATCCTTGCCCTTTTCTTTGTTGCTCTTATAGTGAGTCTTAATTTTCGAAAAAAATTGCGCTATCAAAAACGCTTGTTAGAAAAACAAAAGACCATTAATGAAGAGCGTAATCGAATCGCTCAGGAATTGCACGATGAGATGGGAGGAAGTTTGTCCTCGATTTTATTTATTAGTGATGACCTTCATCGAGGCCTGGATAGAACTACTCAAGACTCCCAAATAGAGCGAATTTCGGAGCTGACACAAAGTGCTTTGAGTAATATGAAAGACATCATTTGGGCACTAGATACCAGTCAAATGAACTTAGAAGATTTGGTGTTTCGTTTGGAGGAATATGCTGCTCAATATTTGGAAGACTACCAAGTTGAACTGCTCTTTAATTCCACTAAACGGCTAGGGAAAGGAGTACTGTTAGGAAGCGAAAAAAAACGAAACATCCTCCTGATTCTGAAAGAGAGTTTGCATAATATTGTCAAACACTCACAAGCTACTAAAGTCAGCATAAACATAAGCTATGAAAAGAAAATACTACGCCTTTCTATTGCCGACAATGGGCGAGGATTTGATACCCAAAACATTTCTCTCTTTAGAGGAAATGGACTTCATAATATGTATAAAAGAAGTGAAATGATAGGAGGTGTACTCGATATTAAATCCACTCCAAATAAAGAAACAGTCATTTCTCTGTCCCTTGATGTGTAACTAAAGTTCTATAGGAAGCCCTCTTTGGTTTTAATAAATTGAAAATAAAATAGATCCAAAAAAAATTAGAAAATTAAGAATGAAAAAGCCCAAAAAATAATTTGATGATTAAAATAAGTATTGTAGAAGATCAATTGGAAATTCGGAAAAGCTTGGTAAGAAATATCAAGCAAACCGAAGGAATGACCTGTGTCAGTGATTACTCAAATGCGGAAGATGCCTTTGCCAACCTTCCGATTGATCAACCAGATTTGGTATTGATGGATATTGGTTTGCCCAAAATGTCGGGAATAGAATGTATGATTCGTTTGTTGATTATGGAAGTTGAAATGGACTTTCTAATGTTTACCATCTTTGATACGGACGAATACATCTTCGATGCTTTAAAGGCCGGGGCTTCTGGCTATGTGTTGAAAAATGAAGGGGTACTTGGCGCCCTCAAGGCGATTAAGGAATACGAAGATGGCGGAGCGCCGATGAGTAGAAGTATTGCGCGGAAGGTTCTAGCAAGTTTTAATTTGCAAAGAAAATCTAAGGCTGCGAAATTTGAAATTTTGACTAAGCAACAGCGAATTATATTGGAACAACTGGCTGATGGATTACTCAATAAAGAAATTGCAGACCGCTTAGGTATTGCAGAAAGAACCGTGAAGCAGCACAATAATGCCATTTACAAAAAACTTCAAGTCAACAATCGGACAGAAGCGGTGAAAAAATACTTGGAAAGTAAAAGTTGATACAATATGGTCCGCTTGTAGAACTAAAGTTCTATTTGTTGTGGCTGTGTTTTACCTCATCTTTGTCCTATAAGCACAACGTTTTTTAACCCTCACTTATTCAAATAGTTAAAACAATTATCATGGCAAAAAAGAATAATCTTTTTAAGGAAACCAAAAAGGAACTCGTAGGAAAAAGCAAGCTTAAGCGCTTGAAGAAAAAATCAACAAATTTTATTGCCTACAAACTGCCTGCATCAAAATTGCAAGAGTTGTTGGATGAGAATCTACGGAGTCCACAAGAATGGACCGATTGGTACAACGCTTTAAATACTGCGGATCGTTCAGAATTGGGGCTCAATCATCCCCCTGAGTTAAGTTTATTAGGTCTTAGGTTTGATTTTAAAGAAGACAATAAGCCGATAGATTATATTAAAATTTATCAAGTTTATTTTGATGCTAAAAACCTTTTGTTTCTAAAGTTCCATCCCTCGAACGACGACTATTTAACGGTACTGGAAGAAGAGCTTATTTTTCCTATTGAGGAATATAAAAATTCAGATGTTAGCGCCTCTCTTTCTCATCATGAACTGGCAAGCACTTGCATTACTCTGCCTTCAAATTATACGAAGCTGGACTTTTATAAAGTAGGAATGGACTTTGTTTATTTTTCGATTGATCAGATTGAATTCATTATTGATAATTATGCCCAGATTGGGGGAGATATTATCCTGTCAGGGAGTCTTCTTAATTTAGGTAAAAAACTAGCCCATCCTTCTCAAAAGCCAAAAGGAAAATATGAGGAGTCTTTCTTTACATTGAAAATGGAAGGAGTTAGGAATACCCTTACTTCCAAGGTAGCCGTTTCGGTTACAGAAGATATTGATAGATCGGCATCGCCAGATATTGCCGTTGGTCAACCTTGCCCACCAGAGTGGGCTTCGATTGCAGGTGTTTACGCCGCAGCGAAAAGAATAAATCCAACAGTAAACTATAAGATGATTTTAAATGGTTGGACCAAAAATGTTGTTGCCGTTCTTCATACATCTGGTGGAATTGCAGCCAAATAATACTAGTTTTTTTTAGCTAAAAATTTAATAAAATTATAGAAATTTTAGGAAATGGATTTATTCCAAAGGCACTTTCTATGTCTTGTTTGAAGAGGGATTGGAGGAAGAATTTGAATCCTATACTATGATTTTAAAATCAATCTTGCATCTGTTTTTTCTAACTTACAAGTTCAATTCATTTAAAAAAATCACAAGAATAAAAGAACGAAATCGATTGGAATTCCTAAAAGGCCTACCAATAAGAAGCGTGCCCAGAACTCAAAAGAAACAACTAAGATAATCTCTATCTAAGTTGGCACATTAATAAACCCATTTGTAAAATTCCATAAAATAAAATCGAATGTCAAAATTACGTTCCCTACGAAATCTGCGTCGCCGAATAGATTTCTTAGATCCGGCGATAAATGTCACTGTAAATAGTAATAATAAAAAACCACCATCAGCTCCTCCAGGCCGCATGGCTCAACTACAAGCCCTTCTAGAATTGAATGGCTTTAAAAGCCTCGAAGCATTGGGCAAACTAGAACTGAAATCCAGTAGTCCCATTTTTGTTCCCAAGGGTTGTTTGATCCTACCCGATACCAAACCGATTAGCAATGATAAGGTCCAAGTCAATTTTCTAAAACAATCAAAATTGCAAAAGATAAACGCAAAAGTTCTTAAGTCCAGAGCTCCTATTCCTGCTGCACACAGCAGGACTTCTCGTTTGCAACTTCCGATTAATGTTTCCTATCTGCTTGCCGATACACTGGTGATCGAGCCCAATACCGACATTGTATTGGATGGGCAATTAGAAGAGTTTATCATTTTGGCGAATACCATCATCTTTCAAGGTTCGAATTCACAGATCACTTGGAGTCAGCCCCAGTTTAGTGCCGTAAGAAAGCAAAACCGCGCATCAAAAAGATCTCAGAGTGGAGAAGCAACTGGTATCGGTCCCGTTCATGGACTCAATGGAAAACCTGGACAAAAGGGAAATCCTGGAAAACACAAAGCCGAATCAGCACCATTGCTGGAAATATATACCCTCAACGTTAATGGGACTTTACCAAAAATAAATCTTAAAGGCCAAGACGGACAAAAGGGCGGAAAAGGACAAGATGGACAGCACGGTCAAGATGGGAAAAAAGGATGTCCTACTTTAAAGAAAAACTTGTTTTGTAACAGACAACCCGGACAAGGTGGCAATGGTGGAAGAGGTGGCAATGGCGGTTCTGGTGGCAATGGTGGCGCAGGTGGTAATGGTGGGAAATTTACCCTCTATACAACAAGTCAAAATATCCTCAACATCAATCAATCAGGGATATCCGTTGATCTCTCAGGTGGCAAACCAGGAGAAGGTGGTGAAGGCGGTCGACCAGGTGATGGCGGTCGTGGTGGTGCTCGTGGTGACATGGATCATCCTCGAGTATGTTCCAGAGGCAATCGTACTTCGGGCAGCACCGGATCTAAAGGCAACACAGGCCCCGATGGCCCGGATGGGATGGAAGGAGCGGCCTTGAACAACAATTTAAAATTTGTACCTATCACGGCTTCTGATTTTAATACCGCTATTAATCAGCCCGCTATTATTTCTGTAAACCCCAGTAATAATTCTGGCGGGCGCGTACACATTGGCGATACGGTTGATTTAATCGGTAGAAATTTTTCTTCTGGTGATACAGTACTGTTGGAGGATTATGATGGAAAAATTGTGGTCTCCTGCCCGACTACTTTTGTCGGAAATAATAGCCTTTCTTTTCAAGTACCGACGACCATTGGCGGAAAGGTATTGGTGCAGGTAAAGCAAAGTGATGGAACCTTAAGTATTAATCGGGGTACCTTAGTGATTTCTCCCAAGGTGGATCAAATCTTACCCGATAGTCGCATCGTACCTGGGCGGGATGCTATTATCAAAGGCAGCGGATTTGACAGAAACGGAAGGATTACTCTCAACGGAAATGTCAGTAGTACATTTGAATGGATTGATTATAATACCATCAAATTTAAGGTCAAGCGCCCCTCTAGTATCCTTAGGAATAAAGATGGAGAAAATGCGCTTTTGCAAGTCGTTAACAACGAAGGATTTGGTTTGCAAAGTTTGAATAAGTCAAATGAAGTTCCGGTGGTATTAGACACTTATCACATCGTGTTCGCTGGTGATTCAACAAGATGGAATGGTGGTATTCCTGATCCTCAGAAAGACTCTTCCTTACTACGCGATTATTTAGAAAATAAATTGGAGCGAGGAGTTTACCTCACCATGAAGGCCCATCATGGCGCAAAGATCGGCCGTGGAGATACTAAGCAGTTTTCGGAATTGCACGGCGAATTATCCACGCGCTACCCAACGATCGCGCAACAAGTTGAAAGTATGGCTACTAATTCTATGGCAAACAAAGTCGATCTTTTCATTGTAAGTGGTGGTGCTAATGACATTCCAATCACGGAAGTTATGCTCAATGGCTCTTTGAATTTGCCAAAAGAAAAATCCAAATTCAAGATTGCCATAGATAAATATGTCAAAGATGATTTCGCTTGGTTATTGGAAAAAATAGCAGTCGAATTTCCGGAAGCCAGAATATTGGCAAACGGATACTATCATATCTATAGTGACAAAAGTGATCCAAATGCTTTTAATAAAGTAGCCACAACAATCGCAGCCAATATCTTAGCCGCTATTGAAGAACAAGATTTTTTACCCATGTTTTTAGGTTTACAATCCTTACCTGCTTCTATGGTGGTCAATCGTCAACGCATGATCATGTTGAATGATACTTGGGTGACAGAATCTACCCGCGCAATGAAAGAAGCCGTTAGATTTGCAAATGCGAAGCTGAACGGTGACGACCGCATTCACTTCGTCGATTCTGAAACTCAGCCGGAAAATGCCGCTTACGCTCCGCAGTCGCTGGTATGGTATCCTAATCCTAATGCCACACCACGCGACCCACTCCTACATCAACGCAAACAGCTAGCCCAAAACTATGTGAATAATTCAACGAAGTCGGAACGTAAAGCACGCGGTTTTTCCAAACTCATGACAGAAATGAATTCTAATTTTCATCCCAACTTAGCCGGTGCTCAGCGTTATTTTCAAAAGATGAAAGAAGTAGTTGACCAGTTTCCTGAAATTGAAAACATAGCTCTCAAGAGTAAAACAAAAGGTTATGTAGCATTGGATATTAGTAATGAAAAGCTAATGGCCAATGGCAATTCTATAGATGCTCCAGCGGTTTTGGAGTGCCACGAATTGAGCAATGGCAAGATGGCTTTCAAAGCTAAGAATGGCAAATATGTATGCGCAGAGTATGGCGGAGGTTCAGACGTTAATGTCAATCGTGACTTAGCCCGTGGTTGGGAAAATCTGGAAATCATTGATCATGGAAATAGTTATGTGGCTATTAAAACGCTGAACGGTCAATACCTTTCAGTTGCCAACAATGGCTTGGTCAGAGCCAGTGCTACGACAGTCACTGATGCAGAACTCTTTGAATTGTATTAAGGAAGCGAAGTAGGGCAGACCTAGCGTATTTTTTTAAGTCATTCCACCCGGGACTAAGTTCGAACTGCAGGTTATCAGCTTAGAGTCTTTCTTCCAGATTGGCTCTAAGTTATGCTCGAAGAACCTCCTTGAAATTTTTTCTTCCTAGCCTAGACCTTTCCTTTAGAATGCAAACCAGTATCCATATCTGAGTTTGCATTTTTTTGTTGGAAATAGAAGCAGAAAGTGCTGCTAATAAAACCATACGTCCTTGCACTTGTAGCACCGGCTACCGTGCCCGAACCTGGACTGGAACTCGTCATATCTGTAATCTATGGTGTTGGTAAAAAAATAAATACTTAATGAAATAAATACAAATACATCAATGCACAACGATCCTCAAGCTACAGACGAATTTGTTAAAATGTTTCAAATAATGGGAGATACAGATGGAGGAGATTTATCTTGGAATCCAAGTGAGGATTGTGTTGCTCAAAAACATTCACATCTCAATATTTATTTTAACCCGGTCAATATTACAATTGAGAATTAATATCAGAGATAAAAAAGAAGAAGCCAATCGCTAAGAAAAGCTACCTGTTAATTGTCGCTAAACATGGCAATTGCAGGTAGCAATAGCGGACAAGAAAATAGCAAAAGACAAGACCAATGTTCCACAGCAAAAAAAGAACAAAAACAACTCCTTCAAACTGGCATCATCCAAATGTCAATTTTTGCTGCCCTCTTCCTAATCAGCTATATCCTAAAATCCAAATCCAGTTTCAATATTGGGGCCCGCCCCGTCTTCCTTCCTCGTATGGCCAAACAATAGAGGTGTGTATATTGGAGTACACAAAAACACACACAAATCTGTTCCAAAAACTAGCAATCCAGTACAAAAAAGACTAAAACAAGATTCAAAACAAAAGTAAGCTTCACCCCATAAAAAAAGCCTCGCGATCATTACGATCACCAGGCTTTTAGCGGAAGAGGAGGGATTCGAACCCCCGGTACCCGTTAAGGTACGTCGGTTTTCAAGACGCATGATGAAAATTATAGGTCTCTGATAATCAATTATTTAACACAATAATTGAAACCAAGACACAGGCATGAGACACAAGAAATTTACGGAACCTATTGTATGCAACCGAGATGGAGATCTTACTAAAAAATGGTATGTAGAATTTTATTTCTTAAAAAGGCGATTCCAGATTTGGTCTGGGAAGAATTTTGGGATAAAGCAATCTGGTAACCTAATCGAAAACAAGAAGGAACGGATTATCTATTTCCAAAATCTTGCTACTATCCTCCAAAAGAAACTGAAATCAGGTTGGTCTCCAATCCCAAAATCAGAAACAGATCAAGAACTTAATGCGGAGAAACTAATCCTCAAAGCCATCCAATTTAAATCCTATACCTCAAAAGAGAATTTTAAAAATTATCAGGATCGAGGAGGTCGGTTTATTAAATTCCTGCAGTCCAAGAAATTAGCTAATGGTCCCATCGAATCTATCACTAAAAGTACAATTACCGAATTCCTGACTCCGTACCAATCTCATAATAAGAACAACTACATCCAGATTATCAAAGCTATATTTTCGGTACTCAATGAAGAAGAGTTTACTACCTACAACCCAACTTCAAAAATCAAGAAGGTCAAGACTAGCACAAAGATTCATAAAGTCTATGACCTAGAGACCACTATCCAGATAATAAGATACACCCAACGTTATCCCTACCTTCGAATGCTACTATTACTTGAGTATTACCAATTTGTAAGACCCTCCGAGATACTTAGAATTAAAACTGAACACATTGATTTTGATGCTAAGAAATTAATCATCTTCCAGAAAAAAGGAATTCAGGAAAAGATTAGGATTCTTCCTTTGCATCCAGAGATTGAAAAGGAGTTGAAGAAATTGGATTTAAGTGGAGAGTATTTGTACAAGAATCGGAAGAAGGAATGGTTACGAGCTAATTGGAACCGGACAAAGGTGAAGTTAGGGATACAGGAAGGGTATACGATCTATGGGTTTAAGCATACGGGGGTTTGTGCCTTGTACCAGGCGACTAAGGATATTTATTTGGTTTCTCGGCTTTATGGCATTGCTTCTATTCAGACTACTCAGATTTATTTGCGGTCTTTGGGGCAGGATTTGGAGTATTTGAGTAATCGGGATTTGCCGTCTGTGTTATAGGGATGGAGGATATCTGTTAGAAAATGTAAGGTTT
>CALLVY010000747.1 GCA_938015925.1 uncultured Saprospiraceae bacterium | reverse complement strand
TAAAGGGTACTTGACGCTGTGTGAGTATTGTTCAAAAAAAATACCTTTTTAATGTCGAAGGGGCGGTATTTATTTCCCTTCTTTGAGTCTTCTTAGATACTTGAAAAAGTAAAAAATGGAGGTATTATTTTTTTTACTATGCTAAACATGCTCTAAGTTAAATATAAACAAAATTCCATTGAAGAACTAACTATTAACGTAATCTTTCGCCAATAGCATATATTTAGGCCTAACGGTTTTCTGACTTTTTTGACTTCCTGTAATCAAAAAGATAATTACTTGAAATTTTCATTTTTTGAGGTAGAGAAAAACAGTAGCAATAATACGTTCTCCTTAAAACGAAAATTTTAAGCTCCAGAATTATTTTTATCTGACATTTAGGGGCATTGGTCAGCTGAAAACTCCTATTTTGCCAATTCAGCGCGATTAAGACCGGGGGAAAATAAAGAAGTGCTTTTTTGAAAAAGCTGACAAAAATAAAGAAATAATCTTGAAAAATGAAAATCTAATCAGGAAAATAGCAGTCCAATCTTTAGAGATTGAGGCCGCCGCGATAAATGGCTTAAAATCAAGTATTAACGAAGGGTTTATTAATTCCATAGATGCGGTTTTTAACAGTTCGGGTAGGTTGATTGTAACGGGAGTTGGTAAAAGTGCCATCATCGCTCAAAAAATTGTATCCACGCTGAATTCAACAGGGACGCCTTCCTTGTTTATGCACGCAGCGGATGCTGTTCATGGAGATCTTGGAATGATTCAGTCTGATGATATGGTTCTGCTGATCTCTAAAAGTGGCAATACGGCAGAGATTAAAGTATTGGTTCCTTTTCTGCAAAATAGGGGAAGTCAACTGATCGGAATGGTAAGCAATCTTCAATCTTACTTGGCGCAACAGGCAGATTTTGTTTTACATACCCCCATTAGTCAGGAAGCGGATCCAAACAATTTGGCGCCTACCGCAAGTACCACTGCCCAGATGGCTTTGGGCGATGCCTTCGCTTCTGCTTTACTAGCTTTGCGAGGATTTACTTCCGCAGATTTTGCACAGTTTCACCCAGGAGGTTCTTTGGGCAAACAATTGTATCTGCGAATCCGCGATATTTATACCCAAAACGAAAAACCTGCGGTAAGTCCGGATGCGACTATTAGGCAAACTATTTTGGAAATCACCGGCAAGCGTCTGGGCGCTACCGCAGTAGTCGGAGCTGAAGGAGAATTGCTAGGACTCATCACCGATGGAGACCTACGACGGATGCTCGAAAGAGAAGAAGATACCCGACGACTTTGCGCAGCAGATATTATGACTCCGCAACCCAAAAGTATTACTTCTGATGCCTTAGCCGTCAAGGGGCTCGAAATCCTCCGTACCAATAGCATTACCCAATTATTGGTCGTTGATGAAGGACAATACCTCGGGATGATTCATCTACACGATCTAATTCGCGAAGGATTGATATGAATCGCTGGAACAAAAACAGATACTGGAAAATGATTTGCTTTTTGTTGGCAAACCTTTCTATTTGCTCTTGTTTGGATACCAGGGAAGCTCGGGAGGTTCATGCTTCTTTTTATCACTGGCAAAGCGATTTGAATATTTCTTCTTTTGAAAAAGAATATCTGGAGAAATTGGAAGTAGAGGAAATCTATTTGCGATTTTTTGATCTCGATTGGAATGCTCAAAATGGAGTGGTTCCGGTGGGGCCATTGCAAGTAGAAAATCACAACTTGCCCAAGCACCTAAAAGTCATTCCAACGATTTTTATTACCAATCGTTGTTTTACAAATATCGAAGAAGCGGACTTACCAGATTTGATAGAAAAGATGGCAAGGAAAATTAGAACTCAATTAGAGCAACTTGGAGTAGCAGAAATAAATCAATTGCAAATGGATTGTGATTGGACCCGAAGTACCCGGTATTTGTATTTTCGGTTTTTAGAATTGCTACAAGAAGAATTTTCTAAAGTGAAATTATCGGCGACCATTCGTTTGCATCAAATTAAGTATAGAGAAGAAACGGGCGTACCTCCAGTGGATCGAGGAGCATTGATGTTTTATAACATGGGAGACTTGGAAAAAACGACTACGGAAAACTCTATTTTTGATTGGAATACAGCAGCTGCCTATCTCGGTCGTTTGCCAGATTATCCTTTGGATTTAGACTTAGCATTGCCTGTTTTTTCCTGGGGCGTACTTTTTCGAAATGGCAAAATGATTAAACTGATCAATAATCTTCAGGAAGAAGATTTTCGAGATACCAGTCGATTTAAAATTTCACAGACTCCATGGGTGGAGGTAGTGAAAAGTACGTATCTTCAAGGCTATTATTTATACCAAGGAGATCGCTTGCGATTGGAATCCGTAGCACCGAATGCCTTGATTGAAGCCGCAGGTCATTTGAGTGAAAAAATGATGACCGAGCGATTAAATGTAATTTATTACCACCTGGATAGCACGACCCTAAAAAAATATTCCTATGCCCAATTTCAAACTATTAAGGAAGCACTGGCCAATCCATAAAAGAAAATTTTGGACAGGCGTTTTTTCATTGTTGTTTATGGTCTTATTGCCGCTAAGAATTTCACATGCTTGTGGAGGCGGAGAGATCATTTTTTCAGGTTACTCTTTTTTGCATTCGGATATTGTAGAAGAGGATATTTACTATAATCCCTTTTTTCTAAAATTTGAAAACCTCTACCAAAATTTACCAGGCCAGGATTCCATTCAATACAAAAGTAATTTGCAAGAATGGAGCGAACGATTTTGTGATGTTTATAAAACAACAGAAATCGAACAAGTGGTCTACGAAACTTCTGTAGAAGAAATGCGCGTATTAAAAACCGCAGCCAGTAGCGAAAAGATAAAGGTTCCTTCTCGTTTGTATGACAATCCTTTTGCCATTCATTTAAAACAGAAAAAATGTTTGGAAGTCATCGATTATTTGATTTTTGCCAAAAGGTGTCAGCCCCATGTGACGAGAGGAAATGGCTGGGATACCCCCACCAAAAATCCTGTTGCAATGGAAAATTTGATCGAGGAAGGACTTCGGGTATTCAAAAAAACCAAATCGCACTATGTCAAATTGCGCTATGCCTACCAATTGGTTCGTTTGGCTCATTACAGTAAAAACTATGAGCGAACACTTGAACTCTATGATTATCTTTTGCCGAAAATCGATAATGATCCGAGTATCCTGGAAGACTGGATCTTAGGGCATAAGGCTGGTGCCTTAATGGCAATGGGAAAAAATGTAGAAGCGTCTTATCTCTATGCTTTGATTTTTCAACGTTGCCCCAGTAAACGGGAATCTGCTTACCAGAGTTTTAAAATAAAAACAGATCAAGAATGGCACCAATGCCAATTGCTCTGCGGAGATGATCCCGAGCGAGCCACCCTCTACGCCCTGCGTGCCCATGCAGAAGATGCCAAAGCAACAGAGGAAATGGATACCATTTATTCTTTAGATCCACACAATGTCAATTTAGAATTACTATTGGTCAGAGAGATTCGAAAATTAGAAAAAGATTTTCTTGGTTTGGAATTCAATGATGAAAAAAGAGACAATAAAAGGTACTTCGATTTACCTCGCCAAGAGGCCCGAAATTATTTGCAACAATTGCAAAAGCTAGTCAATAAATGTGTACAGGAAAAAAAGGTAAAGCGACCGGTCTTATGGCAGATGGCCAATGCCTATTTGGTCTTGCTAGATGGTGATCCGATTGCTGCTCAAGATAGTTTTGCTCGTTTGGATAAAAAGATAGTTGTAGGCCCTTTGCGCAAACAGCTCGATGCTTTGCAATTGGCGCTCAAGATTTATCAGGTGGATTATATGTCGCCAAAAAATGAAGAGCTAATTTATGAATTGATCCATCGCGAACCTTATTACCGAGAAAATCGCTACCTCCCTGATTTTATCAATGACCGCATGGCCTATTTGTACAAAAGAGATGGCCATCCAGGATTTGCTTATCGCTGCCAATACACCATTGATGAGCTAAAGCCCAATCCGCAAATGGAAATCCTCGATGATCTCCTCGATGGCGGAGCAGATACCACTCATCACAATGGTTTATTCGATGCTTTTATGATTGATGCAGCGGGCAATAATATTCGCAGTGGTTTGCTAGATATGAAAGCGACCAAAATGATGGCGCAGGGAAATCTAGAGGCCGCGAAAGAAGTTTATCGTCTGATTCCCAGAGCTGAATGGAACAAATACCAATTGAATCCATTTCGGGATGAATTACTAGATTGTGTAGAATGTCCAACGGAGGATACAGTGGTCTACAATAAGGTGGAATTGATAGAGAAACTTTTCGAATTGGAATACAAAGCGAAATCGGACATGGAGTTTGGTGCCTATTATTTTTATCAATTGGGTTTGGCACATTATAACATGAGCTATTATGGAAACAGCTGGGAAGCGATGGATTTTTTCCGCAGTGGCGCCAATTGGGATTATGATAAAGATGGGATATTTCCCTCTTGGTCTTCTCCTTATGGAAATCAGGAAAACCGAGATTTGAGTTTGGCTATGGCATATTTTGAAAATGCGCGTACCTTAGCGCATGATTTAGAGCTGGGAGCCAAGGCTGCTTTTATGGCTGCGCGCTGCGAACAGAAAAATTATTTCAGAAGTAAAGATTGCAAATACAATCCTTATAAAGATGAAATTCCACAGCCACCAGCAGACTATCAGTTTTATTTTAGCCTACTGAAAAAAGACTATTCCAAAACAGAGCTTTATCAAGAATTGATTGAGGAATGCAAGTTTTTTGCGGCTTATGCCCGAAATTGATGTTGCGAGTAAAAATTTAGGTGTTAAGCAGGTGTTCAAAATAAACTATAGTATTCTCTCTGGCTTCTTTTTCTATTACTCTTCGTTGAAGAACCTCCTCACCTAGCTACGGCTAGGATCGGGAACCATTCGCCTCGATTAATAAAAAAATAAACTCAGATAT
>CALLVY010000746.1 GCA_938015925.1 uncultured Saprospiraceae bacterium | reverse complement strand
CCAACAGCAGAAGAAATCATCGCCAACTGTCCCTAGTATTTGATTCTTGAAAAGAGATAAGCGAAGGCCAATATAGGAAAGGGCATGGGCCTTCGTTTTATATTGTGCTCTCGAAGGCAAGAATTTTCTTAAATTAAGCGCGACCTACAAAAAGATTATAAAAGTAGATTGGTCGAAAAATATAGCATTTAATAGATTTAAGAAGCATCTTCAAAGAGATCGCATTCTTTTTCTAAAATAAAACTATTTGTTCTCTGGGAAATCTCGTTGTCAACCAAAAACGGGGTTTGCCAAAGGGCTAAAATACAATGCTATGGCCATGAATAATTGGGGAGGTGTCAAAGAACACATGAACAAACGACCTAGAACTTTTGGAGGCAACAAAAGAGGAAGTCGGATTCTAAATCAAATGGGAGATCAGCCCCTAGCAGATTTTTCGCTGGCCGAAAGAAAAAGGCGGACAAAAATGCGGAGAGAAATTTTAATGTATGTGGTGGTTTTGATTTTTCTTTTGCTTGCTTTTAAAATGCTGATCTTGGGGTAGAGTCCATCCTGAAATGGGTCGATTATTTGATAATCAATCATTCCTGAAAATAAAAAAAAGCCTAAAATACAAGCCCCCTACAATGAAGATCGAAATCTTTTTTACTTTCTTTTTTGCTTTCCTCGCCTTCGGCGCTTTTGGGATGGTGTTTTATTTAATTGCTAAAACAATGGGCTCAAAAAAATGGATCGCTACTCCCGCCAAGATACAATTGCTGCAAGTAAAAGGAAGCCGGAGATCAAAAAGACCCGGCCAAACCAGGCGCTTAAGACTAAGTTACCAATATGATTTCAATGGCCTTTCTTTCAACAGCGATAAAGTCTATTTTAGCAATAGCTATATGCAAGGAGGCAGTACGACGGCCAAGATTTATGAGCGTTTAAAAGACGCCCAATTCGTAGAAGCTTTTGTCAATCCTGAAAATCCAGCCGAAGCCGTTTTGGTTCGAAGCTTGATCGGTTCTTTTGTTAGCTTTGTTTTTTTAGGATTATTTTGCTTGTGTTTTGTGTTGAAATATTTCAGTCAATGGTACGAATGGGCGCCTTTCGGTTCTCTTGATAGTATCTTAGCTGCTCTATTTATTGCGATCGGTTTGTCTATGTTTTTTATTGATAAATTTGGAAGCCTTCCTAGGGCGATTAGGGTCTTAGAAAAGCATGGGTGAAATTGAACGAAAGCAATTGTTTAAATGAGATCAGAAAATAAGGAAAGTAGATTTAGAGGTATCGGTTACGATTCTTTTAAAAGCATTTTAAAAAATGAAACTAATTACCAATTGTAAGCATTGCCAAAAAGAAATAAGGGTGAAAAGTATGTCCAATGATAGACCAGAATTGGCAAAAGAGATGGGTAATGAATTTACCTTAAATTGTGAGCATTGTTTAAGGAAAGATAGATACAGCGCCAATGAGGTGAAAGCCAAAGAAAGCAAATCCATTAAAATATTCTCCCTTTTAGTCTTCTTAATTGGAACAGGATTTCTTGCTTGTTTTTTTAGGGATTTTGTTTTTATATCAGAAAGCCCTAAGTTCCTTTTTTATGTTTGTGCAACGCTTACGGTACCTGCTGTTTTTTATGGACTTTTAACAAAACAGGATAGGGATAAGGTCAGAGATTTTAATCGATATTGGTCTTAGATATTGGAGTAGTGCTAGATCATAAAGTAAGTCCTTCGTCCCGCAAAATTCCTGTTCAGAATTAAATCCCCTTTTAAAGCAAGACCGTCACCGATCCCGAAAATAAATGACTCTTATTGTTCTCCAAAGTAACTTGAATTAAGTAAATATATACCCCCGGATCTACTCCTTCATTATTCCGCTGACCATCCCATTCCGGGCCTTTGTAAACGAGGCCTCCCCATCTATCAAAAATGCTGATTTCTACTTCTCGAATCAAACCGTTTTCAGCGAGTATCGTGAAATAGTCATTGATCCCATCGAAGTTTGGAGAAAAAACATTTGGAATAAATACATCATGAAAATCCAACTGCACAGAGGTTTCTATCTCACAGCCATTCGCAGACATCAAAGTGATTAAATAATCTCCGGGTTGATCAAAACTGTAGTCTTCAATAGTGAAAGTTTCTCCTTCGAATATCATCGTATTGATCGTATCTACTAATGTATTCTCGATTTCTAATTCTAAAAGAACAACACTATCGCAAAGGTTGGTAGAGGACAAGGTATCCGAATAAAAACCGGAATCCGACAATTCCTGATCTCCAAATTGAAACACCTCTCCCGCACAGATAGATTGAGATATGGTACTGCTAATGACGGGAATGGTGAATGGATAGATGCCAGATAGCATACACTCCTCCTCTCGTATTGTTCTAACTTGATAATTGCCTTCGCCATACATCTGAGATAAGATCGCATTGGTTTCTCCCAATAAGGCAATCCCTTCTTTATACCATTGATAGGTCTGGTCAGCGTGGTTTTCCACCGCCAGGGCAAAGTCCGCTGCGCAGGGATGGGAAATGGGGGTGATGTTTATCTGAAAATCTTCGACTTCGTCCAAGAGTAAATTGTCGAGAAAATAATAGCGGTTGTGCCCATTTAAATTATTCGCACAATCGGGGCCGATGGCAATGGCTTGAATATCCTCCGGATATTGAAATTCTATGGCCGCCTTAACCCAAATGTTTTCACCACCGATAACCGGAACAGCACCCAATTCCACCCAGTTTTCATCATTGCTCGGACATCCGATCAGTGGGTCTCCATCTTTTTCAATAAAAGGCAAATGAAGGCAATCTGTCGTACCAAATAAAGTGACCACTATTGGAGGAGAGCTGATCGAATTAACAAAACCAAGATCAAATTCGATTCGATAGAGGCTATCGGCGAGCATAGAACTCAGCAAGCATGCTCCAGCATATTCTTTCCAATTGTGCTCAATAAAGCCCGCAGAACCAGTGTCGTCATTGGCCGGAAAAAATACACCATTTCTAAATCCTACAATTCCTTGTCCATCAGGAAAAGGTTGAGGAGGAGGGAATTTATCGAAATCATTGTCCCAACTCATCCAGCCACAGGTATTTATAAAGTCGGTTGTAGGAGTAGAAGCTTGTATCCATCCTGTTGCACAGTTTAGCTCGGCCTGTTCCTCCGGGCAGCAATTGGTTTCTTCAAAAGAAGAATTGGGGATCAAGGATTCAGGTGCTATGGTAATGCATACGCAATCGGAATCATTAAGATCGATCAGACCGTCCCCATCATCGTCAATAGCATTGTCGCATATTTCATCCACCAAAGTCGTTTTAGAGAGGGGATACATAGACATAAAACTAATAGAAGCAAGTGCAAGTACAAAAATACACCTTGCGCTGAATCGTTTAAATTGGGAGCTTGTCGTAGGGTAGAGATGCAGCATAAATGTAGTGTATTTGGTTTTTTATATAGGGCAGGAGAAACAATTTCTTACAACTTACAAAATTAATCGCTCTTATGGATATAGTAAAATACAATTGCCCTATTTCCCGACTAATCCATCCAAACGGTTTCCTTTAACCAGGTGGCTGCTTCTTGTAAATAGGGAACATAATCACAAGGCGTATAATGTCCGAGTCCTGGAGCAATAACAAAGGTGACATCACTACCAACATTCACTGTCGCATCAACCCATGTTTGAGTGCTGTCTACTGGAAACAAATCATCATTTTCACCATGAATGACATACAAAGGAACATCCCACTTGGCAACCGTGCCGTCTAATTCATGAACATCATAGGAACTTGCCATTGGAATGGCGGCAGAGATCGTACCCGGTTGACTCTTAGCAAAAAGCCAACTGGCATTTCCGCCATTGCTATAACCGGTTACCGCAATTTTATCCTCCTCAATCGGCCAGTATTTTTTCATTAGAAAAACAAGATTACCGATCATTTCTTGGTTTTTATCTTCAAACCATAGTCCTCCTTCTGCATAGGGACTTAGGATAAAAGCATCAAGCGCCTCCAAACCCGGTTCGACATAGCAAGCCGTATTTTTATGAGCATCAGTGGCTACCGTAGCACCATGGAAAGCCATTACCAAAGGTCTGTTTTCATTAGCCGCTCTTTCCGGTGCAATCACTCGAAAATCGTAATAAACCCCACCCGTGATTTCAAGAGAAATATCATGGATTCCCGCAGAGAGATCTAATGCTTTAAAGTCGGTTTCAACATCTGCAAAACTTCTTACTGGTAGAGGAACAAGGATGGAATCATCTGATGATTTACAGGCACTAAGGATAAGGAGGGCGCCAAATAAGAAATAGGGGAGGATTAAGTTGGGTTTTAGCATTTTATGGTTTTTATGAGGTCAATAAGTGACGGTACTGTTTAAGGAACGAAAATAGAATAGACTGCGGCTACTCTTGTAATCGTTTTTTATCTTATTTGCCAGGAAAAAATTTCTGGCTTAGCCGATCCTTGTTCCGTTTTTTAAAGGAAAATGGAACATCCTGTTCCGATTTAGAAATCTGTGGGAAATTTTTTTACCTTGATTTTCTCCTTTTAAGTTGGACCAAATGGATTCCTGCTAGTAAGAAACTACTAGATTTCCACGGCACTTGTAAGTAATACAGCCCATTTCTCTCTACGCTACCTCCTAACAAATTCCTTTAGTATTATTTGATCCATTAAACTTATTTCTCACTGCCAACCCCTTGAGGATAATGTTCGTATTAGCTATAAAATACCAGTTAGAAATTTAAACCAAAAAAAACGATGAAAAGTAAATTTTTCCTTCCGATTTTCTTATCCCTATTTCTATCTTCCATTCATGCCCAAAACAATTCCTGGCAAGGAGGGAGTTTTTTCAGTGTGGAACAGATGCGTCTAAATTATACCCTTACAGATAATTTTGATGAAGCTAGTAGTAATCCTGTTTCTATCCATGCCAGTATTGGATTTCGTTTAGAAAGAAAATGGAAAGAAAGATGGTTGATACAAAGTGGGATAGGTTTTAGTAAAATGAAATTCAATCCTGAGATGTACCTGCCTTGGTCTTATGGAACCGTTTTTAAAATCGGTGAATCGGAGGAAATTCTCTTTAGCCCAATACTGCATCAGCAGGAGATAAATGTTTTTTCCATTCCACTGGGACTAAAATATAACTTCGCTCCCAACAGAAAATGGCAACCTTTCCTTTCCCTGGCTGTTAATTCAAGTATTAAATATCATGAAAAAGAAATCTACCAGGAAGGATTTGACGACTTTAATGGAGAACGAAAAACCCTTCCGGTCAAGGACCCCGGTATCGACCTTTTCAATGTTGGATTTGATTTAGAAACAGGAATACAATTTCAAGTCAATTCCTTTTTTAAAATTGTCTTGGCTCCTGGTATTCGGATCGCAGAATACAGAAATGAAAACGAGAAATTCAAAAAGAATGGAGAATTTCTTTATCAAAAAGAATGGTTGAGTTGGACTCAAAAAAAGATAGGAGTAGGCTTTTTAGCTAGCTTCTAAAAGGATTGCTTGATAGATGTTTAAAGTGATGAAATAGTAGTAAGGAAGAAGACAAAAATAGGTGCCATTTGAAATCGTCAACACATTTGGTCTCAATTTTAGCGATATTGCGCAGGTAAAACTATTTATTCATTTGCTATAAAATTCAAAGTCTAAAATATGTTCTGGAAAAAGAAACCTAAATATGAAACCGTTCAAGTAACCGACACTAATTTCAATGAATTGGTGGGCCAATCAGAAGTACCCGTATTATTGGATTTTTATGCCGATTGGTGTGGTCCTTGTAAAATGTTGGGGCCTATTATTGATGAATTGGCGCAAGAATTTGAGGGCAGAGCATTGGTCGCCAAAGTCAACACGGAAATCAATCCACAACTCAGCCAGCATTTCCAAATCAAATCCATTCCTACGATTCTATTTGTCCATCAAAACAAATTGGTAGAACGTTTTCAAGGATTGATTCCCAAACCTAACTTGGAAGAAATTTTGGAAGAATACATCAATGGAAATCTGGAGCAGTGATTTGGTTTTAAGCTAATCACTAAAGGGATTTAGAGAAACCCCAATCCAAGTAAATCAAAAAATTACCATTACAAGGAGATGATACCTTTGTAGTGTCTTTGTTTTTTTGTAATTTAGGATTTAAACTAAAAAATAAAAATCATGAAAAATTCAAAGACTAAAAAGAACACCATGACGAGCCAAAACGCTCGCTTAAGCAAATCTCTTATCCCTGCCGACCAACTTAAATCCCTCAAAGGAGGATCTATTATCGAAGATATGGGAGGTTTTTAAGACCGTATTTTGCCAGTTTTTTGTAAATTATGGTTTAAACTAAAAAATAAAGATCATGAAAAATTCAAAAATCAAAAAGGATCTCTTGACGATCCAAAACCCTCGCTTAAGCAAATCTCTGATCCCTGCCGACCAACTTAAATCCCTAAAGGGAGGAATTATCGGCGAAGAACTGGGAGGTTTTTAAG
>CALLVY010000745.1 GCA_938015925.1 uncultured Saprospiraceae bacterium | reverse complement strand
TTTTCCCCTTTTATGCACATTTTGCGATGACCGCGCCCTTTTTACTAATTGCCCTTTTCCTTTTGGGGACGTATCATGTTCTAAAAGAAAGAAAGATTAGCATCAATTATTTTTTGGGCATTGGGATTTTATTCATTTCCTTTATCCTCGCGAATTATCTGACCCTTGAAAACTTTGTGTTTGGAGAAGTGGCTTCCCATCGATCAGAATGGAGCAAAGAGGTTCCTGGTTTGGCGAAGAGCCTAAAGACTTTTATCACCACCATGATTCGCGGACAATATCATTCCGCTGTGTTTTTGGGTTTGCCCGTATTCCTTTTAAGTATTTATTTGACGATTAAGAAAGAGACCCATTGGAGAACAATTGGAGCCCTCCTCGTTTCGATAGTAATGATCAGTTTTTTTTATAGCATTTATAAATACATTTCTGTTTCATTGGAAGAGGTCTTGCATCTTTTAACTTCTTTTCAATTTAATCGTTTTACCTTTCTATTGCCGCTGTTTTTCTATCTACTATTGATCTTGTGTTTTTCGAGTTTTAAAACTAGAACCTATCTTTTATCAGCAGTTGCGATTCTTTTTTGCTTGGGTAATATGGCATCCAATAAAGAATTGACCCATAATGCAGCAAAACTCGTTTTACCACATTCTATCAGCAAAAAGATTCCTACCTTTGGTGACTTTTATGCGCAAGATTTGTTTGCAGAGATAAAAGAGCATATTCAATTGCCACAAGAAGAATACCGAGTAGTGAGTTTGGGCTTTCATCCAAGTGTCGCTCAGTACAACGGATTCTATAGCCTGGATTCTTACCAAAATAATTATCCTTTAGCTTATAAAAGGAAATTTGAAAAGGTCATCGAAGGCGAGTTAAGAAAGAATAAGGAATTAGAAAGATACTATACCAACTGGGCAAGTAGATGCTATTTGTTTAGTGCAGAGTTAAAAGAATCTTGTTATTTGAATTGTAAGAAAGACAGCAATGTTAGCATTGAGGAATTGAATATTAATACGGATGCTTTGAAGGAATTGGGTGGTCGTTATATTTTATCAGCGGTTCCCATTCTCAATGCTGCGAACATTAAGCTAACTTTAGACCGAACATTTGAAAACGATCATTCTAGTTTGAAAATATATTTATACCAATTATGAGCGATTTGCCTCAAGTCAATATTGTAGTTCCTTTATACAATGAAGAGGAAATTTTCAATAGCCTGCAATTGCGGTTGTCCAAACTAATGGATGATTCGAAACTGCGCATTTCTGTCATCCTGGTGGATGATGGAAGCAGTGATAAGACCGTGGCCTTGATGGAAGAATTGGCTATGAAAGACCAACGCTATACTTCGGTATTCTTGTCCAGAAATTTTGGACACCAATTGGCTTTGTCTGCTGCTTTTTCTTGTGTAAATGCTACCGAAGCGATCCTGGTGATCGACGGCGATTTACAAGATCCTCCTGAGTTATTAGAGGAGTTTTATACGCAGTTTAAAAATGGATACGATGTCGTTTATGCCGTTAGACACAAGCGGAAAGAATCCTTTATAAAAAAAGCGGCATACAATCTTTTTTATAGATTGCTCAAAAAAATCTCTTATATAGAAATACCACTCGATTCAGGAGATTTCTCATTGATCAGCCGTAGGGTGGTGGACAATATCGTGGAGATGAAAGAGGAGAGTCGTTTTATCAGAGGAATGAGAAGTTGGGTGGGGTACAAACAAATCGGAGTCACTTATGAGCGACAAAAGCGCGAAGCGGGAGATTCAAAATATCCATTCAGTCAATTATTAAAATTAGCTTTTAATGGAATCTTCAATTTTAGTGAATTTCCAGTAAAATTAATTTCGTTTTTAGGATTGTCCACGGTGATGATCAGCTTGTGTTACTTAGCCTACACCATTGTGAAACTGGTCTTTTTCCAACAAGTACCAGAAGGTTTTACCGGATTGATTTTTACCATTACCTTATTTGGTGGCGTCCAATTATTGTCTATCGGTATACTCGGAGAGTATATCATCAGGATCTTCTTTCAAGTAAAGAATCGTCCTTTATTTATCATTAAGAAACAAATCCATAATGGAAAAACAATATTATAAGGAATACTATAAACTCGAACGGGAGCATTGGTGGTTTAAAGCAAGACTAAATATTTTGGAATTTATTCTCCAAAAGAAAATACCTAAAAACGAACCATTAAAAATTTTGAATGGTGGCGCAGCTACTGGAGCGACTTCCATCATGCTGAAAAAATACGGCGAAGTACAATCTCTGGAGTACGATAAAGACTGTGCAGCATTTTTGGCAGACATCCTTAAGGAAGAAATTTCCTGTGAGTCCCTCACGGATTTGCCTTTTAGCGAAAAAACTTATGACCTGGTTTGTGCCTTTGATGTCATTGAACACATCGAAGATGACAACAAGGCGGTAAGTGAAATCCATAGAGTACTCAATGATGATGGCTATGTGTTTTTTTCCGTTCCAACTTTCCAGATTCTCTGGAGCGAACACGATGAAATTAATCATCATTTTAGAAGGTATAGATTAAATGAATTAGAGGAACTTTTAAAAGCCAATGGCTTCGAATTGGTCTATGGTTCTTACTTCAATTTTATTCTGTTTTTCCCGATCCTGCTTGTGAGGGTTTTGTCAAAAATGTTGCCCAAGAAAAAAACCGATAAAAGCACGGGATCTGATTTTGAAAAATTTAGTTCCAATGATTTTCTAAATCGAATGCTCTATAAAGTCTTTTCTATGGAACTGACCTTTCTCAAGTGGAACATAAAATTACCATTGGGTGTTTCCGCGATGATTATTGGGAAGAAAATAGCTGCAAAGAATGAGTAGGAGAGTGTTGCTGGTAAGGAGGGCTCCTTTTTTGGAGAATCGAAAGTCATTGCATTTTCTAGTTTAAGAGCGTACCGTTTCTTCCATAAGGACAGGAACTTCTGCAAGCTCAGCATGAGGGAGATTAAAGAAAAAAGTTGTCCCTTCTCCTTCCGCAGATTCCAACCACATTTTACCGCCATAGGCCGCCACTACGCGATTGCAAAAAGCCAAGCCGATACCGGAACCTTCGTATTCGGAAGAGGAGTGCAAGCGGGTAAACATATTGAAAATATTAGCCTGATGTTTTTCCGCAATACCAATGCCATTATCTTTTGCAAAAAAGCAAAGTCCTTTTTCTTCGTCTACAAAACAACCTATCTCTATCTTGGGATTTTCCGATTGATTGTATTTTAAACCATTGTTGATCAAATTTTGTAAGACCTGAGCAATCAAGGTAGGATTGGCTTTGATGTAGGGCATGTTGTGTAGAATTACTTCTGCATTTCTTTCCTCGATCTGGGCCGTCAAGTTCTCACGTGCAGATTCGCCAATTATACACATTTTTATTTTTTCTTGTTCTCCTAAATCTTTGTCTACTGTACTATAGCGCAACAATCCATGGATCAATTTTTGAGCCCGTTCAGAACTGGTCAAAATAAATTGGAGGTGTTCTTGGGTGGCAGGGTCAAGTTTATCTCCATTGCGTTGT
This sequence comes from uncultured Saprospiraceae bacterium, assembly GCA_938015925.1. GTDB lineage: Bacteria > Bacteroidota > Bacteroidia > Chitinophagales > Saprospiraceae > CALLVY01. The sequence goes on along the minus strand of CALLVY010000745.1, from coordinate 3,308 downwards.
TTGATGAGTTGGGCAAAGGAATGAATGGTGCGAATCGGTGTTTTTAGATCATGGGAGGCGATGTGTGCAAAGTCGGTGAGGTCCTTATTGCTCTGCTCTAATTTGACGGCATTGTTTTTTAATTGTTGTTCGTTTTCTTCTAGCTTTAGGGAAAGACGCTGTGTTTTGGCTAAAGCCTTTTCCAAAAGATTTTTATTTTCCTCTTCTTCTTGCAATGTCCGCTTCAACTGAGGAATCAAAAAACTCAAAACCAGTCCTAGACCCAACAAACCAACCAAGGCATTCTTTAGCATCGTCTTTCTTACTTCACTAATTAATACATCAAACTGCTCATCTGCCTGGATATATCCGACAGTCTCTCCCTTGCTGTTTTTGATCAGCGCCAAAGCCGATAGCCAATTTCCAAATTCGTCAGAATACAATTCAATGGTTCCACCCGTTTCCAGTTTGCTATTCGCACTTGGAGGAAAGGAAGAATAAGTATGTCGGAAATAGGGCTCCCTACTGGAAGTAACCACAAATTCAAAAACTTCTTTTGAATCACTTGGATCTATAAAAGTATAGATGGGAGTACTCAGGGCTTGACCTTGATGAGCTTGTTTTAAAATTTGATGAATAGCTAGATAATCTTCGCTTTGTTCATAAGTCGAAATAGCATCTTTTTGCAGGTGTTGTTGAGTGATTCGAGCATGTTGATCTCCGTCGATACGAAGGGCCAAATCATTGACGATACCTTGCAAACGCTCTAAGGTGAGCTGTTCTGCCTGGGAAATAGTGGAGTGATAGCTGGTGAATAAGAAATAGCTGACGAGTAGGAGAAAGCCTAAAGTTACCAATCTAAAGATTCGATGTTTAAAGCGATTGTCTTTTGCAGGAGAGGTGTTGATTGACATTTTGTGGTATCTGTAACTTGTTGACGTTATTGGCTTTGTCTATTATTTATTTCAAGTATTATGCCAAGAGCAGTGTTGGGGATTTGGGACTTTGGGTATAGGTTTTAAGAATCTTGTAAGGGGTTTATACTTTGGTCTTAGTATCAAACGAATATTAAAAAGGTAGGAAGGATTCCTTTAAAAAATATAGTTCGCTGTTTTATATTTTGGAGTCGAAACAAGTGTATCTTGCTTTCATTTAGTCTCCACGCAAAAGCCAAGGAGGTTTTTTAAATACATTAGAATAAACTCTATTGTTAATCCAGTCTTTCACTAAGAGGAAGTAAGTCACCAATGAATCAACAATTCATCTTCAAGTTTAAAACAGCTATTTCAAGGACCCCTATTCCTGAGCAATTGAACAATCCATTTGGAAAGTACATCCCTGAAATAGCTAGGATCGCCGCGAAAGAATTTCAAGACTTTATTGCCTTGGAATCTCGTGGATGGGGACAAGAATTTTCAAACCGAAAAGGAAAAATGTTTGGGATATTGGTGGTTCAAAAAGAAGACCATACTTATGCTTATCTAGGAACCATTTCTGGGAAGATACCTGGAAACGCAATTTGCGACCAATTCATCCCTTCGGTTTTTGAGGAGTCTACAGATGATTTTTTTATCAATAAAGGAATGACCGAATTGACAGAGATCGGTAAAAAAATTAAGAAGACGAATAAGCAAAAGGAAATCCTGGCACTCACCGAAAGTCGAAAACTAAAATCCTTGGCCTTACAAAATCGACTTTTTGAGAATTATCAATTTTTAAATATTTTGGGAGCAGAGCAAAATGTATTAGAAATATTTAAGCTTTCTTCTCATGGCAAACCACCATCAGCCGCTGGAGAATGTGCGGCTCCTAAACTATTGCACTATGCTTTTAAGCAGCAATTAAAACCCATCGCTATTGCTGAATTTTGGTGGGGAAATCCTCCTAAAAGTAAAGAACGCAGCCACAAGATTTTTTACCCGGCTTGTAAGGATAAGTGTCGACCAATTTTAGAGTATATGTTGGATGATACGAATTTGTTTAAACAAGCAAAATCAGGTGAAGAAAAAAACTAGGGGAGTAAATCAAATCGCCGCTCAACCAAGTCCTAATGATCATATGAACGAAACAAAGGAGTCCAATAAAATCAGTTGGCAAAGAATACTAATTTTCTTTCTCCTCGCCACTGCAATTTCCAATATTTTTAGATTTGATATTTTTGCATGGAAATCCGAATTAAGAGAAGGGCCTGCCTGGGCTTCTATTCTGATCGCGGTTTTATTAGAAGGTAGCGGTGTTTTCATTGGCGCCTTAGTGGGCCTTTTTCTGTTGCGTAAGAAAAGGAATACGGAGATGTCCCTTTTGGGAACTTCCAAAACCTATAGCTTGGTAATGAGCATTATCCCCATCATGCTCTTGACTTTCATTGGTGTAAATAATGACTTAGAACTAGACACTCATCTTTACGGATTCATAGCAGTCGTCGGAACTTTATTGTATTGCGTCATGGAGGAATATGGATGGCGAGGATATTTGCAAGAAGAATTGAAGAGCCTAAACCCTTGGCCGAAATATCTGCTCATTGGATTTTTATGGTATGTCTGGCATTTGAGTTTTTTGACCGGCGCGAGTATTGGAGACAACCTGTTTTTTTTAGGGATGATGATTTTTGGAAGTTGGGGGATCGGACAAGTGGCGGATTCCACAAAATCTATTTTGGCCTGTGCTTGTTTTCATTTGATCATACAGATTATGATGTTCAATGCTTTGATTCGAGATGGCATAAGTGGGAATGAGAAATTGATAATATTAGGGATTTCTGTGGCGATTTGGTTTGTGCTTATTAAGCGATGGGAAAAGGAAAAGGGGCTTGCTGCTCCGGTTTCTGAAAAATAGGAGAGGGAAGCTTAAACAGAAAGTATAATCGAGTGGTTATACTTAAAAAAATGAATCTCGAAATAAACATTGCGCAAGAGCTCCTCAGTCAATTCTCTGCACAACTAAATGTCAAAGAAACCCAAAATGCTTTAGACCTGGATCCAAGCATGGGTAAAGGGAGGATTCAATTGTTTACATTTCCAAACGCTTTAGAGTGCTATCATTTTACCTTCCAATTAAAAAAAGCATTACAGCTCAATTCCTCCAATCCAATCGACAGTGATTATTTGTTACTAAATATCAACCTTTCGGAAAAAGCCGTCGAAAAGAAAGTAAACGGACAAGAGGTCAATTTGCAAAAGTATTTGCCTTCCGGCATTTTATATTATCCACCCAATATTAAAGTCAGTAGCAATAGTCCAATAGATACCAAGTTTGAAATTGTATTGATTCGATTTCACAAGGATTTATTAGATCACTATTTTGCAGAAAGACAAGATTATATTTTTGAC
>CALLVY010000744.1 GCA_938015925.1 uncultured Saprospiraceae bacterium | reverse complement strand
TCTCTTGGCTCAGAAGTATCTCGTTGAGAACCAATACCGATCAGGTCAAAGTTACCCGTTGGTGCAGCTGCAGTAAACAAATCAACAGAATCATCAATTCTCATGGTAAAGGTATCGGTACCATTGGTCACATCAACATTCCAACCAGAAGTACTTGTTCCAGGCCATTGACTTGGATCAGCAAGGTAAAGATTATTGATTCGAACCAATTCCGATTCCGTACTTTCATCTAATGCAGTAACTACCGGAGGAGTTACCAAGGTATTTCCAGCAGAGTTAAAAATAATGGTATCAGGAGAGATTTGGCTCAAGCCATTGAATTGAGAAATATTTCCTTCAACAGTAATATTGTCTCCTTCTGTTACGGTCCAGTTGAAATCATTCGTGCTAAAGCATCCGATTCCTCCTGTTGCGTCAATAAAAGTGAAAGCGATTGTTCCACCTTCGTTAAAGTCACCGCCATGAACGACTCCCGTCAAGGAACATTTTACTCCAATAGAATCAGGATTTCCATCCGCATCCACGGTAGTAACCACAGCAATATCAAGTGGTGGATAATCTACAACAGGCAAGGCATTGACCGTAACTGTTCCTGTCATTCCTTGTCCAGCGTGTGGAGTACATTCGTAATCGTATGCTCCAGCAGTACCGAAAGTATGGCTAAAAGTCCAGCTTGCAGTAGAAGCAGCTCCATTAGAAAAACCTTCTGGGTTCATTGGATAAGTGGCTAAAGAACCATCTACATTATGAAATCCGCCTATGTTTACCCATTCAACGGTTTCACCAACATTGATCGTGATATCAGCGGGAGCAAAAATATTAGCTCCTCCTCCAACATCCACCGTTACATCAGCAGAAGAACCGCCTCCGTACACTCCGATTGGAACAGGATTAGCAGCAGTAGCATTGGTGGTTTCCCCATCAACTCCTCCGTTTAGGTAAGTCCAATTGGCTAAAACAAAAGTAGCGTCTGGACCAGTTCCAGGAACTCTAGCAGCCCATCCATCCTTGTATTCCCAAGGTTCGCCAGTACCATCCATCATGATGTCTCCAAATACGTCGTGCTTTGCACCATTCTTGAAAAGGATGACAGCATCATCTCCATTGATATTGACAGCGGAGGAGACATAGTTTGGAAAAAATGCAAAGAAAGCATCAAACTGCGTAGAATCAGAGGCAACATACATGTAATCGCCAGCGGTTAAAGATCCAGCGGGGAAGTTAAATTCAATGGTATCTGCTCCAGCAGCACCGTTATTGGCAGAACCTAAGGCATAAATACTTAAATCTGAAATATCGGCAGTAGCGTAGATTTCTACGCCCTTGGGAGTTCCTCCCGGGAGATCACAGTCAAAGACTGCGGTAAGTACCAATTCTGCCTGGGCCGATCCCAAGGAAAATAGGCTAAAAAATAATAGTGTAAGGAAATTTTTCATACGCTTAATAGGTATAAGAGTTGTGGTGAAAAAATCAATTAAAGGATAGATATAAATGAATTATCTAATGCAAAACTAACTAAAAAGTGGGGCTCAAAAAAAAAAAGCCCCCCTGAATTGTGCTCAAGGTGGCTTTTCTTTATTAAAACTCAGTTCGAGTTAAGTGTTTACTCAGGATTTGGCTTAGAAGAATAATTTCAAACCAGCATTCCAAGTACGACCAAAACCAAACCAGCCTCTAGTACCATCGACTAAAGCAGCATGTTCTGGTGTATCTCTTTTATCACCAAATTCAGCACTTGCGTTGTCTACAGCCTCAGCAACGTACTCTGTATCCAAGACGTTATTGATATTTACACGAGCTTGCGCTTTGAAACCTCCAAGGTCAAATTTCCAAGTCGCACCAGCATCAAGCAATGCGTAGTTAGGTAATAGTAAAGGTTGTACCCCAACAAGCGCTTCATCATCTCTATCTGTAGGAGCATATTCTGCATAAAGGTTGTCGTAGTAATTGAATTGACCATCGATAGAAAGACCAGCTCCAATTACGACAGTAGCACCAATACCCATCGTTGTTTGGGCCGCATCTCCTACTTTAAGACCTTTTAGGAAGAAGTTATCTTCTCTAATTACGTTTTGGTTTTCGTCAGAAAGCACGCCACTTGGGTCATTATTCCATTGCCAATCGTTTAAAGAGGCAAAACCTTGTAGTGAGAAAGCAGTAACCGGGCTATAAGAAAAATCTAATTCGATTCCTTTGTGTAGTGCATCTACACCAAGTAGATTCAAGAATAAGATGTTTCCATCTGCATCTCTTCCATTAGAAACTTCTGTTTTGTTTTGCCAGCTGGTGTAGTAACCATTCAAGTTGGCGCGGAAAGCACGGCTTCTGTAGCCATAACCCAATTCGAAAGCCAATACGTTTTCATTTGCTGCATCTTCATTAACTTCATCGTTATTGAAAGTAGTGTAAAGGGCATCAAAGTAAGGTGCTCTTGCGATGTAACCTGCGTTTACAAAAACATTATTGAAATCATCAAGGTTGTAATTCGCACCAATTTTGGCGTTTCCTCCAATGAAAGAAGACCAGTCTGTCGTATTTTCAGATTCGATTTTGTTGAAGAAATCGATACGTCTCATCTGCGATAAATTCACCGCTCCAGAAACGAAGGCAGATAAACCAATATCAGAAGTATACTCTAACTGACCGAAAGCACCATACCAGTTGATGTTTTCATCATTGTAATAATCAATTCTATCCTCTACTCCTACAT
>CALLVY010000743.1 GCA_938015925.1 uncultured Saprospiraceae bacterium | reverse complement strand
CCTTTTTGAAAAGCCAATGTATTGACTAGAGTTTATTCTAAATAATTTAGTATGGCTAAAAAATCGCCTTTTACTCCCACTCTGCGTGCTTCCCTTCCGTGGTCACGGTTCCTTCACTTTGAGTATTGTCATACTCAACCCTTTGGGATCGTTCACTCATTCACCATAATAGCTACGGCTATTAGGTTCCGGGCGTTCCTTGATTGGAAGCAAAATTCTTCATTTTATCTCATAAAACCATTTTAGAATAAACTCTACTGTGTAATAAATAATAAAATACCGGAATTCGAACAGCAAACTAGTTCGATGAGCGTTCAGATTTTGAGGTAGCTCTTCAAAGTCCGCTCTCCCATTTATCCTTGTTTTTCTGATTTTTCTTAGAAAGAATTGGAATCTATCCTTTTTCTTTCCAGAAAATATTAGCGTTTATTATCCGCAAATTCCCTTTAAAATCATCCTTTCCAGATATAGATTGGGCTCATCCTGGCAATCCGTTTTTTGCCCAGTCACTTATGTCAATTTTTCTTTATATCTTTGTCTTCTGTTAATTTTTTTAGCCCATTGGGTAAAAGCGTAAAAGACATCCATGAAAATTCTGATTTGCGAAGACGAAGAAATAATGCTGACCGCTCTGGAGTTCCGCTTGCGCAAGCAAGGACTTGAGGTCATCTTAGCCAAAGATGGTCAGGAAGCCAAAGACAAAATCAAATCAGAAATGCCTGATTTGGTTGTACTTGACGTAATGATGCCCCGCGTAACGGGTCTTCAATTGATCAAATATGTCCGGGAAGATTTAAAAAGTGCTTTGCCATTAATCGTTATTTCTGCACTCGAGCATGACGATACGGTGCTAGAGGCTTTCCGCTTAGGTGCCACCGACTTTATCACCAAGCCATTCAAACCCAACGAACTCATCCTCCGCATCCGCAAGATTTTCCAAGAAATGGAAGTCAAAAGCTAATCTGCTTAGACTTTTCTGTTTTGCATTGGTATCGGATTATCCGGCACCTAAATATCCGCAATGAAAAAACTTCTGCGCCTCCTTTCTCGCCTACTTTTCTTGATTTTTGTCATAATCATCGGTTTTGTTATTCTCAATTTCCTGCGTTTTTCTTCGCGCCAGGTAAGTGTTGCCCCGGTAGCCCCCCTAAAAATTAGTACAGAGATCATTGAGCGCTTTTCAGCCGCTATTCGCATTCCCACTATTTCCTATAAAGATCGCATCGACACTACGGCCTTCGAGGCCTTTATTGAATTTGTCGACAGTAATTATACTCAAGTCAATTCTAATTTGGAACATTATAAGGTCAATGATTACAGTTTGGTTTATCGCTGGCCGGGTAAAAATCCAAAGTTAAAACCGATTTTGTTGATGGCGCATACGGACGTGGTTCCGGTAGGTTCGCAAAATGAATCGAATTGGGAAGAAGCTCCTTTTAGCGGTGTGGTTAAAGATGGATTTATTTGGGGAAGAGGAACGCTGGATGACAAACACAATGTAATAGGCATTCTGGAAGCGGTACAAATGCTGCTACAGGAAGGTTACCGACCAGACCGAACCTTGTACCTTGCTTTTGGTCATGACGAAGAGGTGGGTGGTGATTTTGGTGCTCAGGCGATCGCCCGAAGATTTTCGGAACAAGGCTTAGCATTTGAATACATCCTCGATGAAGGAATGCTGGTGATGGAAAATGCATTACCTGGTTTAGACCAACCCGTAACCCTATTGGGCATCGCGGAGAAAGGATACACGACGCTCCATATTTCTATTGCATTAGAAGATGGTGGTCATTCTTCCATGCCTCCACAAGAAACAGCTATTGGTATTTTAAGCAAAGCACTTTATACTTTAGAAAGCAATCCCTTCCCTGCACGTATAGATGGCATAGCGGGTCAACTCTTCGACCATGTCGGCCCGGAGATGAATCTATTGTACAAAACTATTTTTGCCAATCGCTGGCTTTTTGGAGGGATCTTAAAAAAGCAATTGGCCAATGCGCCTAGTACCAATGCGATCATCCGTACAACTACGGCACCGACCATGCTGAATGCTGGGATCAAAGATAATATTTTACCTACCCAAGCCGCTGCACAAATTAATTTTCGAATCTTGCCAGGCGAGACCGTTGAGTCTGTGATCGCACAAGTCACTGCGACTATCGATGATGAGCGCATTGTGGTCCGAGAGCAAGATCCTACTTTTTCAACTAATCCTTCTCAGGTATCCGATACCGAGTCTTTTGGTTTTAGAGTTTTACAAAAATCGGCTTGTGAAATTTTTCCGGGTACGGTGGCTGCTCCTGCACTGATGATTGCAGCGACGGATAGTCGCCATTACCAACAACTATCGGATGATATTTTTCGATTTTCTCCTGTACAACTTCAGAAGCCGGATTTGGCTCGTATCCACGGATTCAACGAACGCATTAGTATTGAAAACTATGAAAAGCTGATTGGGTTTTATCGGCAATTGGTACGGAATAGCTGCAACTAAAAAAGTTATTTCTTCCTCATCTGTCTTTTCTTGAACCTCCCAAGTTCTTTTGCCCTATTTTCTAAGACAGGAACAATAACATACCACAAGCCTCCCAAAACACCTAGCGTAATACTGACGATTCCAAGAAGCCAAAATTTAAGTTCAAAAAACCGAATCTCTGTTGCAAAGTGCAAGCATTCAAAAACAACACCTAAAACAATTAGTCCGATTGAAATGGCGATTCCTTTTTTCATGATAAACATTTTAAGATTTTAAAACAGCGTTCTTTTCTATCCGTCTTAATACGTTTACAGTGTACTTAGTCGAGGTTTAATCCAACTCTTTGTAAAAAATTTTATTTCTTCTTTTGGTTTTAGGGGATTTATTTTTCTCTAAATACCGATGCACCGCTTGCATTGATTTTTGAAATAATTCTCCTAGGTTTTCAGATTTATTTTGCAGGATGATATCGTGTCCGGCAATTCCAAGTCTGATCGTAGTACTATATATTTTAGGGGATTGACCTTCTGAATTTATAAAAACTTCTGCGTAGATTAAATGCTGAAACTTATCTTTAATCCTGTTCATTCTCCACTTGATAAATCGTAGATATCTCTTGGGTAATCCAGCATTGTTTCTGATTGTGATTTGCATTGTCATTATTTTTTGAGTAAAAAAATTAATATTTTCTTCTTTTCTTGACTTTCCTTTTTTTTGCATAAATCATTTTAAAAACAACATGCGTATTTATGGCCAACACCATACCTCTATGGTCTTGAATAATTTTCAAAAACAAACTTTAGAATTTTTTTATGCGTGCTTGGATACTCCAATTTGGAGCGCGCTGCTAAAAGCTAACGGCTAGTGGCCATCTCTCCTATAAATTTTTCTGCTTCGGTATTTTTTTCTATTAATCCAAAACAGAAAAACTCTAGCATTTTTTTCACCTGCTCATTTAGCATTTGGTCATCTGCTCTTCCACTTATATCTGTTAGTCGAGGTAGATGTCGAGCATAATACAAATTGTTATTCGCGGTTTCGATCAAGGTGCTTGCCAGGGCTTTGGGATAAGGAAAATCCTCTTTGACCTCTGAAATTATCTTTGCTATATTATTGCATAATTGCTTGTAGGATAGAAAAAATCCATCTTCGTTATCTTCGTCTACAAATTTATGATGATAGGCTTTCGCGCCTTCTCTTACTACTATTTTATGAAGAATTTCTTCGTCCACAAATTCAATCGCCATATTTTTATTAGCCGTATCTACAATGATTCCAAGTACTAAACGGAGTTTTCTTTTTGGCTTAGCAATATTCATCGTATTCAATTCAATGCGGGCAATCATCCATTCCCAATACCAGTTGAGCAGGTACACAAATAGATTATGCTTATTTTCAAAATACCTGTAAATCGATGCTTCGGAAGAAGGAATAACTGCTGCTAATTTCTTGAAATTGAATCGCTCTAATCCGATTTGATCAATTAATAGAACACTCTGTTCTATAATTTTTCTACCTAATTTTGTTTTTTGAGGGTCTTTCAAAAAAAGCTTAGGATTAATTTCTAATTGCACAAAAAAAGGTTTCATATCGTATTATTTTCGATTAGAAATTTAGGAATTATTGGAATTTAATACTCTGGGCTAAATGCTAATTTTAAACCTGTTCATACATCTCAACCTGGCCATATAGTTCTTTAATTCTTCCTTTTAAAATTCTTCTAGCATTGTGAATTCTGCTTTTGATGGTGCCCATCGGCAGGCCTCCCATAGCCTTTTGGATTTCATCATACTGGTATCCTTGGTAGGCCATTAAAAAAGGAACTCTATAAGTCTCATTCAGGTCATCTATTATTTTGAAAATCTCTTTCATATTCACCATCATTTCCCCATCATTCTCTATGACTTCTTTTGATTCGTTTAGGTAAAAATTTTCAGTGCTTGTATCTTGAATCTCGTTTCTTCTTTTTTGTTTTCTGTATTGATTGATAAAAGAATTTTTCATAATCGTACTTAGCCATGCTTTGAGATTTGTATTGGCCAGGTATTTATTTTGATATCGAAAAGCACTTAAGGCAGTATCTTGAAAAAGGTCATCAGCCCTATTTTTATCTCTAGTCAATTTCATGGCAAAGCGTTTGAGATAATTGCTATGAGTTTCAAATTCTTGAACAAATTGGAGCTTTTGCATTGTAATAAATTTTTATACTTCTACTTATAGAGTTAATAGTATTGCTATCATTGTTAATAGCTAAACGATTTTTAACAATAACTTGTTCGCTCAAAACGCAAAAACTTGCTATTCTTTTTAAACTTTATTCAGAAGCTGCTTGAAACATACCGTTTTACTAGCTTTTTCGATCCTTTTACTTTCATTTCTACTTAACCCAGCCTATTCGTTCCTACCCGGAGATTGAGTAATATTGAAGTAATTTTAGTTCGCAGCCAGTTATTATCAGCGTTTTTTTTTACATCCAAAAACAGTGTTATATCAAAGCAAATATGCTCCTCTTCCCAAAAAGTAAATCATTTGCCCTTTGGACGGGTTTTTGCAAAACAACTAATAGTCCCTCCTCATCAACCTACAAGGAACCCAAACAAAATAATGTACGCATTCAAAAAGGTCTATCAATTCATAGCATCCAGAGGAGTCTCGGAACAAAAAGAGCTAGAAGATAAATTAACTAGCTCCTTAAATATTCTTTCTGTTTTAACAGCATTTGGTTCCTTTTCTATTTTCTTTTTCACTTTCTTTCTGACAGATGATTACGTCTATATGGCGGTCACCCTTGGTGTAACCATTACTTATCTCTTACTACCGATTTTCCATCATTTCCACTTAATTCGTTTTGCCAAAATCTACTTTGCAGTAGTCATTCCTTTTTGGTATGTTATAACCATGTTGACTATCGGGGGCGTTTTTAGTCAAAGTATTGCTGCTGCTGCTACCATTATGATTACCTTTTTGATGTTTAGGAAGGAGGATTTTCTTCGGAATATTTTTATCGTTTACAATCTACTCTTATATATAATTCCTACGCTTTACATTACGATGTACCAACCTGTTTTTGGTGTTCGAAATTATCCCGTTGATGAAATCGTGGTGTTTCTTTTGTGCATGGGCTGGATGTCCATTGTGTTTTTATTTTACGAACAAGAGACGCAGAGTCAGATCGGTTCCTTAGAACAAGCCAACAAGGACCTAAAGCAGCAATCTATAGAGTTGGAACGATTCGCCTATATTGCTTCTCATGATTTGAAATCGCCTTTGCGGAATATCAATAGTTTTTTAAATCTGATCAAGAGAAAAATAAAACAAGAAGACTATCAAGACCTTCCCGAATACATCGAATATGCAGAGACTGGTGCTTTACAAATGAGTGAATTGATCAAAGCGGTTTTGGAAATTACTACGATCGACCAGGACCATGGAATTACAAGCCGCTCCAATGTCGACCTCAATGCTTGTTTAAAGAAGGTATTGTTAAACCTCAATAATGAAATTGAAGAAAAGCAGGTCATCATCGAACAGGATGATTTGCCGAATTACTTTTGCAATGAGACACACCTTTTATTGATTCTACAGAACATCATACAGAATGGTATCAAATACAATAATTCCAGTCCGCCCAGGATAAAGATTCGATCCAGGATTGAAAATAAAAATCTAATTATTGAAATTGAAGACAATGGCATTGGCATTGAAAAAGAGTTTCACGATCAAATATTTGTCTTTTTCAAACGCCTTCATACGACGAACGAATACATCGGCACGGGACTGGGGCTTGGCTTGGTCAAAAAGTTAGTTGACCGATACAATGGCAAAATTAGCGTTTCTTCTATTCTTGGAAAACAGACGATTTTTCGAATTCAACTTCCGGTACATAAGCTTAGTGCTGTTGAGGTAAATGCTTATGAATCGGAGGTCTATAGCTGAGCAATGAATTTATTATTCCTTCGTTCTTTCCTCACTGCTTTCTTTTCCCTATTTTTTTCTACTAATTTAGTTCCTTAAACATAATATAAGTATCGACCAAACCCAATTGCGTATGTCTAAATCCTTTAGGCGTTGTACCAATTATTTTAAAGCCAAATTTCTCCCATAATTTTACCGCTACTACATTTGTACTTACAACGATATTGAACTGTATTCCAACATAATTACTTTCCTTTGCAAATTTTATTGAATGCTCGCATAAGGCTTTGCCAATTCCTTTTCCTCGGGCTTCGGGGTGGACCATGTAGCCACAGTTGGCAATATGATTGCCCAAACCAAGTTGATTGGGCTTGATGATATAGGTTCCCCAGATTTTAGAATTCTCTTCTGCGACAAAGGTTTCCATTCCCTCTTTAAACCAATATTTTTTTAAGTCTGATTTTTGAGTATCTGGAGAGAACGTATAAGTATCTCCGGTTTGGATTACAGTGCTAAAAATTTCCCAAATGGGCCCGAGGTCTTTTTCTGTTGCTGCTCTGATTTGCATTAATGTTTTTTTTATTTTTGGCGGAGCCAATGACCATACTTGTCGGAATTTCCCAAATTTCTATTTCGCCTTTTCTCGAAGTTTCAATGCCGCCTTATGCTCTTTCTTTGCGGGATAACGCAGCGCATGTCGAATCACCCATTTCACTTCTTTGGAAGCATCGACTAACCATTTTTCACAAAGCGCTAAAGACAGATCCAAATTATCCTTTGCGATATCGCCCACATGATTGGCCACACTTCTTCTTACATAAAGGTCTTCATCATCTTTTAATTTTTCCAAAATCGGCAAGGAGAGGCTAGGATCTTCCGCTAAAAAATGAATCTTCTGCGCCCAAGGCAATCGAGGCCTGGTGCCTTCGCTACACAATCTTCGCACATGCGGATCGGGATCGTTCATCCATTTGTACAAAACCGAAAAAGTCCGATCCGGCTGGTCAATAATAAAGCTGCGTATTGAAAATTCTGCGGAAAATCTTTTGGTCAATTCAAATTGTGCCTTCATTGATAATTCAAAGGGATCTTTCTTTTTGTTGTACGCTTTGTCCAAACCAAATCGTTCTACAAAGCTGACATGTGGCAAATAAAACATACCAGACAAGCTTAGATTCGAAGTGTCTGTTAGCGGTGGCGTAAGGGATTTCAGCATGATCTTTATTGCAGTGGCATAGTGATCTGGTAAATATTTTTTCATTCCCTCGGCGATCCAGAATCCCCGTTCTTTCAGTTTCAAGTCATCGATGTCGCTCAGGACTTCTTTTACAAATTTATTTTTCTCAAAATCGGGATACACCAATTTCAAATTACTCCCTAATTGGGTCACCGCAGGTTTATCCAATACCAATTTTAAGGGTACTCCTTTTTGGATGGAATTGGCGGTTATGGGTAATTTTAGATTTTTCATTTTTTGGATCTTGATGATAATCTTGGATGTTTTTGAATTTCAATTATTGACCTTGACTTAAACCTTTTACTGATTCTGAATGCTTAGCAAATTCGAGGCATTATACATTCTATCTGGTGTGATCACCAATTCGTCCAATGGTATTTCCGCTCCATATCTTTCTTTAACTTTTTGTTGGACTACTTTGTCTGACAAATCAAAATCTTTAAATCGCTCTAGTTTTCCAATTTCAATATTAAAGGCTTCCTTATATATCTTCCAAACTAATTCTGAACAATAAATCTTATCATCTGACCATTCAAATCGCAGGTCATAATCTTTACCCAAATATTTCTTTCCCACCAATTTCATTTTTCCAATTCCTTCCGCAGTTAAAAACGCTTCGCTATTTTTTAATCTCTTCAC
>CALLVY010000742.1 GCA_938015925.1 uncultured Saprospiraceae bacterium | reverse complement strand
GAACTTGTCATCATGTGGCAGTGACAAGAGATGAAACTGCTTTGTCTTTTTACGTTGATGGAAAACTTATTGGTAGCAAGGAAATGACGGTTGATATTGACTTGAATACGGATACGCCTATTTGGGTTGGTGCTGATCCGGAATCAGATTCGCCTTTTGCAGGTCATATTGGTGATGTTAGAATATGGAAAGTGGCACGAACGGAAGCTGAACTTCAGGAAGGGATGGCTAATGGCGTCGATCCCAATGCAGCAGACTTATTGGGGTATTGGGAAATGAATGAAGGTGCCGGACAAATCATTCCCGATTTAAGGAATCAAAACAATGCTGTTTTAGGTAGTTTTGATTCGGATGAGCATTCAGATCCTAGCTGGGGGAGAGAGTGTTGTTTTTCTCCCGTTATCATTTCATCGACCAAGAATTTTGAAAAAGAGAATCAAACATTAGACCTATCTGTTTACCCAAATCCGAGTACTGGTCGATTTCATATTTATATTGATGGTGGTTTTGAAAAAGACAAGTTTACTTTTTCGGTTTATGATGTTTTGGGCAGATTAGTTGATAAAGCGGTACTCTTAGAATCGACCATTGACTTGGAAGAATTACCTTCTGGGCAATATTGGTTGAAGCTTGCCGACGAGACTGGACAGGTGGGGATTGCGAAGGTATTGGTATTGAAATAGGAGCCTTAGCAATAATCGAGTCAATTAAACCAAAAAAAAAGAATGAAGGAAACAATTCTATTATCAACCTTTTTTATTTTTTCAAGCTTGCTTTTTTCTCAGAACATCACGGATTCCTTAACGATTAAATTAGAGGAGTTTTTGAATGATAAAGAATTCATTGGGCTTGGAATAGGAATAGTAAATGAAGAGGGGCTGGTTTATTCCAAAAGCTTCGGGTTTTTAGATGAAAAGAATAAAATACCATATACTGTAAATACCCTTCAACCAATTGCTTCTATTTCCAAAACGTTGATCGGAGTTTCTTTGATGAAAGCACAAGAATTGGGGAAATTGGATCTCGATGATGCTATTAATAAATACTTACCTTTTCCAATCATTAATCCATATTATCCTAATGAAAAAATTACGATAAGGCAATTGGCAATGCATACTTCAACACTTAAAGAACCAGAATATTTATACAGCTATATTTTCAAAGAAGCACTGCCACCTTTGCATCTGGATTTGCAGGATAAAAAAATTAAGAGGCAAGCCAAAAACGATGTTAAAGAACGCAATAGCAATTCAACTGCTGAAAGTGATAGGGTTTCTTTAGTAGCTTTTATAAAAGAACGTTTTCATCCTACCGGTAAATTTTACAAGAAAAAAAACTTTGTAAAAGCAATTCCAGGAAGTGAATACTATTACTCAAATGAAGGAGCAGCTTTAGCAGCCTATATATTGGAACAAGCTACGGGTACCAATTTTATTGAATTTACCAAAAAACATATTTTGGACCCCCTGGAGATGAAGAACAGCAGTTGGGATCATAAATCATTACAGGACAAGGAGGATCTAAATAGAGCGAAGCTATATTATTTTGGCCAAGAGATACCTAGATTCGAAAACATCACTTATCCAGATGGTTTGTTTGTTACAAGTATTTCTGATTTTAGTAAGTATATGGTGGCTATGATAAACGGCTATAATGCTCAAAATAACATATTGCTATCTGAAAGCTATACAGAAATGATGACCAAGCTTAAGGAATCAGATGAAGAGGGCATCTTCTGGGAAGTAGACACCAAGTATAAGGGATATGTTGGTTTTAGTGGCAAGGACATGGGCATAATGACCATAGCCCATTTCTTTAAAAAAGAAAAAATGGGAGTCATTATATTTTCAAACACCTCACATACCAAAGGCCTCGATCAAGAATTCATAAATTTACTTTTTATACTTAAGAGGTATTGTGAAAAGGTATCTGCTGTTGAAACGGAAGGATAAAAAAGCATAGGAAATTATGTCTCGTTCCTCGCTAGATTTTCTATACTAAACCTTGTGTTCAATTATAAAAAAAAGGTGAGCGTACCTAAAAGTTCCTTGATAAAATTCTATACTTAAACATGAAGGAAATTAGAATTGTAAATCGCGAAATGACCTCCGAAGAAATTAAGCGGATGGACTTAGGTTTTGATGAGCTTGGATTGGAGGAAGGGGTAGAAAAAGAAAGTTCAGAACGGTTTAGTTTTATCGCTTTGGAAGGAGATGCTTTTATTGGATGTTCTTCTGGTTTAGCCTATAAAAACGGGGAGCATTATTCGGGCTGGTTTTTTTTGACCGATCTATTTGTTGAGAAAGAATATCGTTCTAAGGGACTTGGAGCGAAACTATTGAAAAGCACAGAAGAACAGGCGATAAGTATAGGAGTAAAACATATTTGGCTTTGGACTTCAGGAGAAAAAGCACTTCAGTTTTATCATAGACAAGCATATAAGAAATTTGCGGAAATGGAAAATTGGTATTCCGATGGAAGTAGCCGTGTTGGATTAAGAAAGGAGTTATAAAAAATACTTTAATCGAATTTAAAGAGCTATAAAATAATAATCCGTAACCCCCTCTTACTAAAAAGATTTGCGCCTCAAAATAATTGCATACCCATCTTGAATAGAAGTAGAAACCTGTGCATCAATTCGCTGAGCACGCAATTTTATATTACTCAAACCTTGCCCGGTCGTTTTGTAATTTTTACCAACTACTTTTCCATTGTCTATGATCCGCATCGTAAAATCCATACCAGACTTTTTAAGAACTACATCAACATGATCTCCATTGGAATGTTTGGCCGTATTCGTAATGGCTTCCTTGTAAATTAAATATAGATTTTGCCTGATATCCGTTGGGATATTGGTACTTAGGTCCAGGTTTTCCACCTTGACATTGTAGCTAAAGTTTTTAGGAATCAAGGTTTCTTCTGCATGCTCATTCATTCGGTCGACCAGATTTTCTAGTTTATCTTTTCGGGCATCTATTGCCCAAACAGTATCTCGCATTCTGGACATCGCACTACGACTAAGCTCGCCAATTCGTTTAAGTTTAGGTTTGGTTTTTTCATCCGCAGTACGTTCTAGCAATTCGGTCTGCATGGCCAATCCAGAAAGCAAACCGCCCACATCATCATGGAGATCACTAGATATTTTTACCCGTAAGCGTTCTACTTTCAAGGCCTGTTCAAGCCGATATTTGAAAACACTATAAATGATTCCGCTTAGGCTTAAAGTACACAATAGGTAGAACCACCAGGTTTGATAAAAGGGAGGAATGATCCTTATCTTCTTTTCAAAGGCGGCTTCATTGAAAATTCCATCAGAATTGCTACCCCAAATTTTAAACGTATAATTTCCTGCGGGTACGTTTCCGTATCGGATGAAATTTCTACTACCCAGTTCAATAGCTTCTTGATCGTATCCAAGCATTTGACAACGAAATTTGTTCGCACTAGGATCGCTATAATCCAAAGCTACAAATTCGAAGGACAAAGTATTTTGATCGTATTCAAAAGATAATTTTTCTTGTTCATTTAAATTTCCTTCCGTAGTATAAACTTCATCATTGACCAAAAGTCGGGAGAGTTGGACCTTTGGTTTCGTATTCAATAATTTGATATCCGCTGGCCGGAAAACATTTACCCCATTTTTACCTCCCAGCCATATTTCTCCAGTTTGCGAAGCAGTAACACAAGTGTTTTTATTAAAGACAGGGGAGAGTAAGCCATCCGTAGTGCCGAAGCGATGGAAGGCTTTCGTCTCTGGCTGGTATCGAATCAATCCATTATTTCCAAGAAGCCAAAGTTGCTTGGATTCGTCGAGCGCGATTCCATTTAATGCCTCCTTGGGAAATTGATCCTCTAATTCATTCAATAGATAATACTCGAAAGTAATGGGATCTATTTTTCCAAGCCCTTTAGAACTGGTGAGCCAGATCTTGTTTCGTTTTACATCTTGTTTAAAAGCAGTGATTATTCCTACGTCTTTAAGGTCTGCAATTTTTTGCAATTGATTGTTTTCTACTTTTAGAATAACGAGTCGGCCTTGATCGTCTCAAATATAAATATGCTTGTTTTGATCTTCGAAAATAATATTAATGGTCTGTAAATGAAGGTAATTTATATTGTGCCAAACTACCGGGTCCACTTTTTCTTTGGTCAATTTTAATTCAAAGATTTCTGATCCTTTAGCAATGAGATTTTTTCCATTAGACAGCGTATAATTATAATTGATTTGCGCAGAACTCATTCCTCCAACGCCCAAGAAATAAGCCATGTCAAATTCAAACATTTTTGTAGCATCATTCCACAACAAATAGGTGCTTTGTACATTAGCCCACCATTGATTTTGTTGTTGACCTATAAAAAAATCTAAAGGTTTAAGGTCTGAATAGCCTAGTGGGAAGGTGGGGTTTTTTAATTGAAAACTCCGAAATAATAATTCTTTTTGCTGATTGTAAACATAGATGCCAGAATCAAGGGTACCACACCAAATGTTTCCATTGTGATCTTCTGCCATGGTGGTAATGAAACTACCGGAGGTTTCTATCCGTTTAGAAAATCTATTTTTTAATAAAGAGCTAAACGCTATTTCCTGGTGAGCACCTGACAACCATAAGGTGCCTTCCGGGTCAAGAAATAAGTTGTTGGGAGCTTTTAGTTTTAAAGAAAAAGGATGCTTGCTTTGATAGCGAAACTGTTGGGTAAACGTTTGCGTTTTTTTATCAAACAATAGCAAACCACTATAGGCGGCAACGATTAAATAATCAGCGTTTAATTCTACAATTGCGGAAACAAATCCAATGTCGAAATCTATATTTTGATTTCTCTTTCTTTCAATAATCCCTTTGGAACTGCCCACCTTATATTTTCCCAATCCATTGTAAATTCCAACCCATGCAGTATTTTCTGAATCCACAAAGACCCCTCTGGTCGGACTAGAGAAAGGCAATATTCTACCTTCCGAGGTCTGTTGGAATTCTACGAATTCCGTATTTCTAGTTTTCAAATCAGTCCATTCCAATCCTGGCCTTTCAGAGAAGGAGGAAGCAATGATCTGAACCAATGCTCCCTCCTGATTGCTTATGGCTGTGAATTGTTCTCCTTGCAGCGGTAAGTGTTGTTCAAAAGTTTGTGTTAAAATGTCGAAAGCATAAAGCGCTCCTTTATCACCTTTCCCTATCCTTAGCCATAGCTTGCTTTCTTGGTCAAGATAAAAAGCAGTATAGTTTTCTGATTTTACAGCATAGGAAAAACGAACAAAGTCATTTTGCTTTCTGCGATAGCAATTGATTGCGGTAGAACTGGTAAACCATAAATTTTCCTCCTGGTCTTCAAAGCATTTACTGGTAATAAGATTTTCGAAAAGCGACAAAGAATCATTCGCTTCATTTTGATACCTGGTGATTTGAGAACCATCATAACGAAGTAAACCATCTTCCGAACCGATCCAGACAAAACCTTTGGTATCTTTTGATATAAAATATTTACTCGACTGGGTCAACCCATT
>CALLVY010000741.1 GCA_938015925.1 uncultured Saprospiraceae bacterium | reverse complement strand
TAAGTGATCACAATATTGGGGTAGGAATGGAGAAAGCCTGCCATTCTTATATCGATTAAAAATTACTGCTTGCCTAACCAAAAACTTTACTTATTCCATGATCAAAAGCTTATAAGCTTTCGTACCCTGTTCTTCTGTACTTACCTGAATGATATAAGTCCCAGGACTAGGATTATCTAAATCTGCCAGCAAGTCCAACTGCATTTGGGAGTCTCCAGCATAAGTTTTTAAAGTACGTCCCGTGATATCATAAATGGAGACCATCGCCCCAGCCGGAAGTTCTTCTATTTGCAATAAACCACCTGCTGAAAGGAAGTAAGGATTAGGAAAAATTTTGATTGGATCAAAAACGATTGGCTCAAAAGTTTTACTCAAAAGACTTTCAAAACAATTATCAAACATACCTTGCGCCAAATCATCAGCGGCAAAAAACGAACTTAGATCCGGGCAAGGATATACCATACTTGGAGCATAGACCACACCAGTGACCATTTCATTAACGGCTCCAGGTTTTAAAGTGAATGGCCCTGCGGCTTGTACCATTCTGGTATCTTGGGGACCTAGATTTGCATTACACATGCTCCATCCATTTGGATCATTGGGAGGAGAAGATAAGGCATGTTTGACATAATCTTGACTGTTTGGATCATAGCCATTTCCTCCATAGGTCATTGGGGTTCCATCTCTCCAAATGCCTCTTAAATAATTGTAATAATCCACAGGTGTTTCTGGGCTATGCATTGCCTCGTTGGCATTGTAGGATGGACTGTTGTAATAAGTAAAAGAAGACATTTCCAATTCTTCTCCAAAATCATCAAGTGGTCCCACAAATAGATCAATACCCACTACTGGGATATCTGTGCAATAAGTGGCTACTCCACCACAATCAGTACAACTAACTCCTCCGTCCAAATCATCTGCATTATAGACATAAGCTAAATTTCGATCTATATCGCAGCCCACATAATCATCCCAATGACATCCTAAATCTGGATCTACCCAAATACCTACATGGGTTCCTTCGATGGTTTCAATGGCCCGGTTGACCATCCTATATTTATAGAAAGTCATATCGTTGATGGCATCTGTTGTATTAAAAGCAAAGGCGGTATTGTGAATCTCCATTAATATATTATCTCCGCCAGAGTTGGTATGGATTCCTCCTCCGTCATTGATGATAGAGAAAATCATTTGATCAGGAACGGTTGGTGCATCCAGATCACATCCTCTTAGGTCTAGGATGGGGTAATCTCCAAATTGAGGTTCGTAAACTCCGGCGATTCCTCCTTCATCCCAAAACTCTGCTAATCCATTAAACCCATTATTAACAGTAGGTAAGGCAAAGCCATGGATATCTTCAAAAAAGGGATTGCCCAAAGCTGGCCATCCTTTGATCTCCTCTGGAATTTCATTTGGGTCTAATTCTGTTCTACCTTCCGAAAGAGCTATTGCCCAGTTGGCTTTTAGTTGATCTACACTCGTCTTGGTTACCTTAAAAAAGCGATCCCAGTTGGAGCAGTTATCTGCCTCAGTAAAACCTTCATCATTTAGTGGGCCAGACCAAAAATCGTTATTGCCACTCGAACTTCCATAAGTCTGACAAGCGGTTTTTAGGTTGCCCCCTAGGTCAAGTCCACCTATCCAAATGGCCCCGGCAAAAAGCGCCGATACTTCTGGTTCTCCTTGCTGAGGAATGGGAACAATATATTTGGCATTATTGCTGTCCCACCAAAAATCTCCTCCAGCTTGTAAGCGGGCGCGGACATTATTGATGGCCAAATCTGTCTGTGCGGAGGGAGAGCTACAAGCGGAGCGATAGGAGGCTTGTTGCTGCGAATTGTTGGCGGTCGTATTCCCCTTTTTTGGAGGAATATGGGCAAGGGAAATATTGAAAAAGGCAAAGATAAATAAGTACGTAAAGGTAGATTTTCTACTTTTCATAAACTTTAATTTTTTAGCTTGTTTTGAATTTCCGTTTAAAGAAATTCCTAAAATGTATTTAGAATAATTGTTGATTTTTTTGGAGACAAAGCAATGAATAGGAAAACCAATGACTTTTCGGTCTCGATTTAATTTCTTAGTTATTTCATAATCAAAAATTTATAAGCCTTCGCTTCATATCCTTCTGCTTGCACTTGCACAACATAGGTGCCAGGGCTTGGATTATCTAAGTCCGTCATCAAGTCCAATTGCATTTGTGTCTCTCCCTTATACGTTTTTAACAAGCGTCCATTGATATCAAAAATAGAAACCTTGGTGGCTAATGGAAGATCTTTTAGTTGTAATGATGCATTCGAAGAAAGAGAATAAGGATTGGGGAAGATGCTGATTGGGTCAAAAGTTTTGGGTTTAAAAATAGAAGTTGAAAGACCGGCAAAACAATTGTCCACCAATTGCTGCGCTTTATCGTCTGCATCAAAGAAAGGACTTAAATCCGGACAAGGATATTCGATGCTAGGCACCCAGACCACCCCTGTTACTATTTTATTGATCGCACCAGGTATTAAAGTAAAAGGCCCAGACCCTTGAATCATATGATAATCACCGGCAGGAGGCATTCCAACAGAACACATATTCCAACCCATAGGGTCGTTGGGGGGAGAAGAAAATGCGTGTTTCACTATTTCTTGACTGGAGGGATTATAGCCAGATCCACCTTGCGTTAATGGCGTACCATCTCTCCAAGAGCCACTTAAGTAATGATAAAATCCAGTGGCCTCTTTAGGTCTTTTATTCGGTGCATTTGCGGTATAATAAGGACTGCCGTCATAGTAGGTGAAAGTAGACATGCCTAGCTCCTCGCCAAGTTCATTCATAGGTCCTTTAAATAAATCGATTCCTACGGCAGGAATATCGGTACAATAAGTTGGAACCAGACAATCATCACAATTAGCGTTTCCATCTAAGGCATCTGAATTATAGGCGTAGGCTAAATTTCGATCCACATCACAACCAATATAATCATCGCTATAGCAACCAAGGTCCGGGTTAACCCAAAGTCCGATATAGGTAGAGTCGATGCTTTCTATGGCACGGTTAATCATACGGTGACTATAGAAAGTCATATTGTTGATTTCGTCATTGGTTTTAAATGCAAAAGCAGTCGTTTGAATTTCCATTAGAATGGCATCGCCATTGGAGTTGCTATGGATTCCACCTCCGTCATTGATGATGGAGAAAATCATTTGATCAGGTACAGTGGTATTACAATTTCCATCTAGCCTCAAAACCGGAAAATCACCAAATTGAGGCTCGTATTTTCCGGCCACTCCTCCTTGATCCCAGAAATCTGCTAAGCCATTGTAGCCAGAATTCGGAGGAGGTAAAGCAAAGCCGTAAATGTCTTCAAAAAAGGGATTGCCTAAAGCTGGCCATCCTTTAATCTCCTCTGGGATTTCATCTGGGTTAAGCTCTGTTCTGTTTTCCGAAAGGGCTTTTGCCCAATTGCTTTTGAATAGATCTACACTTGTTTTACTTACGGTAAAAAAACGATCCCAGTTGGCGCAATTGTCTGCATCGGTAAGCCCATCATCAGCAAGTGGCCCTGGCCAAAATTCATCATCTCCGGTCACGCTGCCATACGTTTGACAAGCGGTTTTTAAATTTCCACCTTCATCAATTCCTGCGAGCCATAAGGCACCAGCAAAAATAGAAGATACCCCTTCTTCTCCAGGTTCTGGCTTAGGAACAATATAGCCCGCTTCAGATTTTTTCCACCAGGAATCTCCAGAGGTGGAAAGGCGTGCGCGGACGTTATTGATGGCTAAGTCTATCTGGGCAGTAGCGGAGCTACAGTCGGAGCGGTAGGCGGCTTGCTGCTCGGATTGATTTGTCTCCTTGTTGCCTTTTTTTGGAGGGAGTTGAGCAAAGGAAATAATAGAAAAAACAAAAGCAAATAAGGAGGTGAAGATGATTTTGAAATTCATTATGGATTTGTTTTTTTTGTTTATGCTGGTTTTGGTAAATGCTTGGAAATGAATAGCTAAACTAGTCTTCCCAAGCATTTACTTTAGCGGTGTTTTTAATCTATTTCATGATCAAAAGCTTATAAGCCTTAGCACCATGCTCTTCCGTTTTTACCTGAATGATATAAGTCCCCGGACTAGGATTATCCAAATCTGTCATCAAGTCCAATTGCATTTGTGATCCTCCGGTATAGGTCTTTAGAGAGCGTCCAGTAATATCAAAAACAGAAACGGTAGTCTTGGAAGGGAGTTCCTCTATATGCAGTAAACCGCCAGTCGAGAGGAAATAAGGATTTGGAAAAACTTTGATTGGGTCGAAAACTGCTGGCTCAAAAGTTTTACTCAAAAGTTCTTCAAAACAATTGTCAAATAAATCCTGAGCTTTGTCATCTGCTGCAAAAAAAGCACTAAGGTCAGGACAAGGATATACAATGCTGGGAACCCAAACTACGCCAGAAACTATTTCATTGATCGCACCAGGGATTAAAGAAAAAGGCCCTGCTGCTTGTACCATGCGAAAATCTCCAGGAGGCGCCGCTTCATTGCACATATTCCAGCCATTGGGATCATTGGGAGGAGCAGGAAATGCATATTTGGTAACATCTGTACTGGTCGGATCATAGCCATTTCCTCCTTCTGTCATAGGAGTTCCATCTCTCCATATGCCTTGTAGGTATCGGTAATATTCAACGGCACTTTGCGGATCAGTAGTAGCGGTATTGCCTTGGTAAAAACTATTGTCATAATAAGTAAAAGAGGACATCTTAATTTCTTCTGCAAACTCATTAAAAGGACCTCTAAAAAAATCAACCCCGACTACAGGAATGTCTGTACAATAAGTAGGCACCTGACAATCATCACAATCATTAACTCCATCCAGTTCATCCGAATTGTAAGCATAGCCTAAACTGCGTTCAATATCACAACCAATATAATCATCCCTATAGCACCCCAGATCTGGATCAACCCATAGTCCAAAATAAGTTCCCTCAATATTTTCAATAGCGCGATTGATCAGGCTGTATTTATTGAAGGTCATATTGTTGACCTCATCGTTAGTTTTAAAGGCAAAGGAGGTATTGTGAATTTCCATTAAGATAGCATCTCCATTTGAAGTACTATGGATTCCACCGCCATCATTGATAATCGAAAAAATCATCTCATCAGGAATCGTGGGCGCATTCAAATTGCATCCTCTGAGATTAAGCATTGGATAATCACCGAATTGAGGCTCGTAGGTTCCAGTTGATCCTCCTTCGTCCCAAAATTCCGCTAATTGATTGTATCCAAAATCTACGCTTGGTAAGGAGAAGCCATGAATGTCTTCGAAAAAAGGATTGCCCAATGCTGGCCATCCTTTGATTTCGGCAGGGATCTCATTAGGATCTAGTTCTGTCCTGCCTTCTGAAAGGGCTTTAGCCCAATTGGCTTTAAGTTGGTCTACGCTTGTTTTGGTGACGGTGAAGAAACGATCCCAATTGGCGCAAGTGTCCGGAGAGGTTTCGCCTACTTGGGTGAGTGGTCCTGGCCAGAAGTCATTACTGCCAGAAGCATTTCCATAGGTTTGAGCAGCCAATTTTAGATTGCCTCCTTGGTCCAATCCTCCAATCCAAAGACCTCCTGCAAAAATAGAAGCAACCGCTTTTTCACCAGGTTCGACATTGGGGACGATGTATCCGGCATCAGTATTATTCCACCACATATCACCAGCGGTTTTTAATCGGGCACGGACATTATTAATGTCCAAATCTATTTGAGCATCGCCAGAGCTGCAACTGGCACGATAGGAAGCTTGTTGCTCCGTCTTGCTTGTTGGGGTGTTTCCTTTTTTAGGAGGAACGTGGGCAAAAGAAAAATAGCAAAAAGCGAATAGGAGTAGATGGGTGATTGTAATTTTTTTGGATAACATTGGGTTAAGCTTTTCTATTCTTAAATGGAGAAGAAGTGTTCTTTTGGAAATATTTATCAAGCAGTATTCTTCAATAGCAAAATAAGGAGATCTAAGTTAATAGGACTTACCCTATTTTAGCAAAAGTCAGGTTTTTGATCTTTGATTAATGGCTTCTGTTTTGAAAAAAAATGCTATTCCGTAATTATAAATTTATTGGTCTGTACCCCAATGCCTTTTGCTTTTAGTTGAATAATATAGGTTCCCGGATTGGGACGAAACCCAAGTTCTTCCAGGATATCTATGCTAAAAGAAGATTCCTTTTTGGATTGCAAAAGCAATCGACCTTGGATATCGAAAATAGAAATAAACGCGGCAGCAGGAAGAGGCTCGATTTGTAGAGGAACACCAGAGGATAAAGAATAAGGATTGGGGTAAATATTGATTTCGGCCAATGATTCTTTTTCTGGTTTGGTATTTAAAGCAATATCAAAACAATTGTCGAACAGCGCTTGTGCTTTATCATCGGCTTCAAAAAATCGTTTTAAGTCGGGACACGGATAAGAAAGGTTGGGAACCCATACCAGTCCAGCGACTAAGGTATTGATCGCACCGGGTTTTAGGGTAAAAGGCCCGGTAGCTTGTGTGGTTCTTCGATCTTCGAAAGGAAAGTTTTCCTGACACATACTCCAACCATTTTCGTCATTAGGAGCATCGGGAAAGGCAAAATTTGTAATTGCAGTGCTATGTAGATCATAGCCATTGCCTCCATAAGTCATGGGCGTTCCATCTGGCCATTTCCCCGAAAGGGTATGATAAGCGCTTTGGGCATCAAATTCCGGGACAGGGTCGGGAAGAACATTTGACAGCTGATAAGTAAAAGAATTCATCCCCAATTCTTCTCCAGTAGCCCCTAAAGGAGTTCTAAAAAAATCCAAACCCAGCACTGGGATTTCTGTGCAATACGTGGCCATTCCTTCACAATCCTCACAATGGAGCCTTCCATCCAAATCGTCTGCATTATAGACGTATCCTAGGTTTCTAGTACTATCACAACCCACATAATCATCGGAATAACAACCCAAATCTGGATCCATCCAGATTCCCATATAAGTATCATTGATGGTTTCAATGGCTCGATTGACCATTTTATACTTGTAAAAAGACATGTCATTGATTTCGTCATCCGTTTGGTAAGCAAAAACAGTGGTGTGTATTTCCATCCCAATCGGATCGCCAGACGAATTACTGTGGATTCCACCGCCATCATTAGTGATGCTAAAGATCATTTCATCAGGAGAGGGGAGCGGTACGCTAAAGTCGCATTTGGGGATACTCAATATTGGGAAATCTCCAAATTGGGGTTCGTATTTCCCAGGACTTCCACCTACATCCCAAAAGTCGGCAAGCTGAATGTTTTCCTGATTAAGTCCCGGGAGTCTAAATCCATGTATTTCTTCAAAAAAGGGATTGCCCAAACTTGGCCAAGCTTTAATGTCATCAGGAATCTCTTCTGGGTCTAGTTCTGTTCGACCTTCTGACCAGGCAATGTTCCAATTGGCTCTAAAAATATCAATGCTATTTCTATTCACTTTAAAAAAACGATCCCAATTGGAACACAATTCTGCCTCTGCCTCTCCAAGCGAATTCAAGAGCCCTGGCCAAAATTCTTCCAAGCCTAATTCGTGACCATAAGTTTGAGCTGCCATTTTGATATTGCCCCCTTCGTCTATTCCTCCCACCCAAAGACTACCTGCAAATATTGCAGCTACCGGCGGATCTGTTGAACCTTGTGGAATAGCTGGCACAATGTAACCGCCATTCCACCAAGAATCACCCGCGGTAGATAATCGGGCACGGACATTATTGATCTCTAGTACCGCCGTAGCTTGAGCGGAGGCACAATCAGACCGAAAATGAGCTTGGGCGCCTTTGGCCTTAACGTCTTTTGATTTTGGAGGAAGAGGAGCAAAAGCAAACGAGGAGATCGCTAAAAGAAAAACAAGGAAGGTAGTTGCTTTAAGGCGTTTCATGACTTGGCGCTTTAGATTTATTTTTACCTAAAATAAGGGACTGCTTGCCTAATAGAGAACCAATTTTAGGGATATGTCAGGTTTTTAAATGAATTTTCAAGCAATGAATAGTTTTATGTTATTTTAAATGTGTTTTTAGTTGATAATGAGGGTTTTGTGTGATTTGGAAAGAAATTGTTGTCGGTTTTTAGACACTAATAGGAAAGCTGTTTTTTGAACTTAGCTTCATTTGATAGGGCTTTATTGACAATAGAGATTTAAACCTGCTCTTAGTTTTGTTTGTCCATTTAAGATTACTAAATTGCCAGTTCAAAAAAATAAAAATGATGAGAAATACCGTAATGCTCCTATTAATGACTGCCTTTTTCTTCACCGCTTGCTCCGATAAACCGGAGAAAAAACAAGCGAAAAGTACTACCGCTAAAAGCGAAATGCCTGCGAAGAAAAGCACAGCAACGGAAGAAGAAACCCCCGCAGAAGAAGAACCTACTTCTCCACCAATGACACCCGAACAGTTGCAAAAAGCCAAAGATA
Organism: uncultured Saprospiraceae bacterium; assembly: GCA_938015925.1. GTDB lineage: Bacteria > Bacteroidota > Bacteroidia > Chitinophagales > Saprospiraceae > CALLVY01. Next base: position 14,561 of record CALLVY010000741.1, on the reverse strand, counting down.
TTATCGCCAGCGTCTCTGCAGATGATGTTGCGGCAGTAGGTGCTAAGAAAAAATTTAAAATGCTTTGTGCCGCTTGTCATGGTTTTACTGGTGACTTAAAAGTCAATGGTGCCAAAGACCTTACGAAATCCAAGATTTCTTTGGAAGAAAGTGTCGCTCAAGTTTACTTTGGTAAAGGTTTGATGACTCCATTTAAAGGCATTATGTCTGATGTAGAAATAGTAGCTGTGGCTCAATATATCGCCAAGGAGATTGCCAAATAATCGCAGATTATTTCAAACAGTTCCGATAGATTTTTCCATTAAAGAAATTTGAAAAATATGTATCAAGACCTTTTTACCGAGGAACATAATATGTTTCGAAACAGCTTGCGTCAGTTTCTGGAGAAAGAAGTGCGTCCAAACATTGAAGACTGGGAAGAGCAGCGAAAAATTCCAAAAGATATTTGGGCAAAGATGGGCGAGATGGGCTTTTTGGGTTTGTCTTATCCGCAAGCTTATGGTGGGATGGAATTGGACTTTTTCTATGATGTCGTATTTAATGAAGAGATTGGTCGAATGAATTCTGGCGGCTTTGCGATCACTCAGCAAGTGACACAATATATGTCATCGCCTTATATTCTCAAATATGGATCGGCGCGTTTAAAAGAAAAATACCTACCTGGAATTATCAATGGAAAACTGATAAGTTGTATCGGAATCACCGAACCCGGAGCGGGCTCAGATGTAGCGAATATTCAAACCAAAGCTATTAAAGAAGGCGATTTTTATATCGTCAACGGATCCAAAACGTTTATCACCAATGGTGTCTATGGCGATTTGATTATCACGGTAGTCAAAACCGATCCAGCGGCAGGGACGGGAGGAATAAGTCTTCTCGTTATTGATCGTCAATCGGAAGGTGTTTCTGCTTCGAAACTTAAAAAGCTAGGATGGCATGCTTCGGATACTGCCGAATTGGCTTTTGATAATGTAAAAGTACCGGCAGAAAATTTGATTGGAGTGGAAGGTCAGGGCTTTTATTATTTGATGAATGGTTTACAATTGGAACGCCTCGTTGCTATTCCCTGTGGCATAAGTGCGATGGAGTATTCTTTGGAAAAAACCATGCAGTATATGTCGGAACGCCAAGCCTTTGGGCGACCGATAAATAAATTTCAGGTATTGCGGCATCGCATAGCGCAACTGGTGAGTGAAGTGGAAGCTTGCAAGGCATTTAGTTATCAATGTTGCAAGCTTTATAGAGATCAGGTTTATGATGTGAAGATGTGTTCGATGGCCAAGCTTTTGGTGACGGAGTTGTGTGAAAAAGTTGCGACTCAATGCTTACAAATGTATGGAGGCTATGGTTTTATGGAAGACTATCCAATGGCTCGGTTTTATAGAGATGTGCGGGTAGGGACTATCGGAGGTGGATCATCTGAAATCATGAGAGAGATTATTGCCAAGATTGTGATTGATGATGTCGGTTATCAAAAAGCGGTTTTGGAACAAAAAGAAGCTGGAAGCCCCGTTCTAAGACTTAAAGATATTTTTCCGAAAATAGAAAAAAAAGCCATAGCGGCTGCTCCCTTAGGAAAAACCTTGAAGTTTAACTTTGGAGAAGAACAATTATTTATCGACGGAAGTGGCCTTGAAAATCAGGTGTCACAAGAAGATAAAGCAGCAGATTGTGAGATCCAAGTTTCGCTCGAAGATTTCATTGCCCTGTCGCAAGGAAAACTAAATCCGATGTCAGCCGTTATGAGTGGGAAGATAAAAATTGAAGGAGATATGAGTTTGGCGATGAAGTTGCAGACGCTGTTTAGTTAACTATTTTAATATTGAGATGAAATATTCGGCATTTTTATTGAGTTGTATTTATGGAAGTTGTCAGGTTTCCATGACTATGATTTAAGCAACTTCCATGAATTTTCTATAAAAATAAACAGTCCTGTCATTTTTTTCAGGACAAATAACAAATAAGTACATAATGAATATTTTTGAAGAGATAGCTGAAAAGCTCGAAAAGCAAGGTTTTAAGGTAGTTGCCAGTGATTTCGAACGACCTTGGGGAGGCTTTTTTGTTATAGATGAAACGCAGGCAAAAGAATTTGTTGCCCAATTTTTTCCAGGTTTTCCTGCTAGTGAATTGGTTGATGGAAGAAAAGTGAGTCCAAAGATTTTGGCAGTAGCTCCCAATAAAAGACTTTCCTGGCAATATCATTTTCGGCGTTCTGAAGTTTGGACGGTCGTCAATAAAAAAGTAGGAGTCATGCGTAGTGATACAGATGAGGAAACTCCTGTGGATAAATATCAAAAAGGGGATGTCATTGTTTTAGACAAAGGCGAACGCCATCGTTTGATCGGTTTGGAAGATTGGGGAGTCGTAGCGGAAATTTGGCAACACACCGATCCAGAACATCCCTCTGATGAAAATGATATCGTCCGTTTGCAAGATGACTTTGGACGGACAACGCCCGTTTCCCAGAATAAATAAAACTTGATATAAAAAACGAAAAATGCTTAAGTCCTCGCTTAAGCATTTTTCGTTAAAATTTGTAGCACCAATGCCTTGGTCATTTTTTTTCCTTTTGCTGCTTTAAAGACGTCGTCAAAATTAAATCGCCAGGTACACCCCGTTTGCCAATTGCTGCAACCATAAGCCGTTTTGCCTTTGACTACTTTTCCTACACCACATTTGGGACAGAGGATCTTATCTGGAACCTTCGTTTCTTTTTTAGCAGTTGTCTTTTGATTCGCTTCAAAATGCAAGTTGAAATCCTTGTCGAATTTTGCTTTTCCCGCCACACTTTTCCCATCTATTTTAAATCCTTTTAACTGCACCGTCGATCCCAATTTTAAAAGTCGAGCCAATTGTTTTTCCGAGATTTTTTTATCCATAAAACTAAAGGGCAGTCGAAAGGCGCAACCACTTTGATATTGGCTACAGCCATAAGCGGTGTTTCCTTTTAGCAACTTTCCTTTTCTACACTTAGGACAGATGATTTCGCTTAAGTCCTTACTGGCAGGTGTTGCTTTTCTCTTAGGTGGTTTCGGCGTTTTTTGCCCCTTGTTTTTGGAGCTGACTCCTAAGGGTATATTTTTATCTACGATCCGACTTCTGTTTTTGGCCATCCGCACTTCCACGACCAAATCGCTTACCATCTTTTTCATGTTCTTTATGAAAGTACCAGCACTAAATTTTCCTTCCTCAATCTCACGTAATTGTTTCTCCCAAAGTCCCGTCAATTCTGCGGATTTTAGCAAGTCATTTTCTACTCGGTCAATGAGCTGAATGCCCATGTCTGTAGCCATGATTAATTTTTTTTGTCGCCGGATATAACGTCTGCGAAAAAGGGTTTCTATGATATTGGCTCGCGTAGAAGGACGACCAATTCCATTGGCTTTCATGAGTTCTCTCAATTCATCATCATCAACTTTTTTTCCTGCGGTCTCCATGGAACGAAGCAAGGTAGCTTCCGTATAATGCTTGGGAGCTTGAGTCATTTTTTGCACCACTTTAGGATCGTGTTCCCCCGATTCTCCTTCGGTAAAAGTAGGCATGATGTTTTCTTTTTCCGCTTGATTTTTTCCCTCTTCCTCCTCGTCCGAATTTTGATTCGATTTGCTTTTTCTTGGAAATAAAACCCGCCAACCTTCTTCCAGGATTTCCTTACCCGTGGCCTTAAATTTTTCTCCTTCCACTTCTCCGATGACCGTGGTATTGGAGACAATACAATCCGGGTAGAAAGCGGCAATAAATCTACGTGCAATCGAATCATAGACTTTTTGCTCATTGCCCAAGAGGTTCTTTTCGTAGCCCGTTGGGATAATCGCGTGGTGATCCGTTACTTTTTTATCATTGAAAACTTTTGAAGATTTTCTAATTTTTTGCCCGAGAAGGCTTTGGGTAAATTGCTGGTATTGTTGCATTTTTCCCAGGATACCCGCTATTTTTGGGTAAACATCATTGGGAAGATAGGTGGTGTCCACTCTAGGATAGGTTACGATTTTTTGCTCGTATAATTTTTGTACAATCTTTAAGGTCATGTCCGCAGAAAAACCAAAGCGCTTATTGCAATGTACCTGAAGGCCCGTGAGATCAAATAGTTTGGGTGGGTATTCCTTGCCTTTCTTTTTGGTAAAAGAGAGAATGGTGAAATCATTTCCAGTTACTTTTTCCAATAAAGCCTCTGCTTCCTCTTGTTTGGTAAATCGTCCTTTTTGATATTGGAATATTACCTCGCGATAAGTGGTGTGTAATTCCCAGAACGGTTCGGGTACGAAATTTTCAATTTCTTTAAATCGATCCACCAACATGGCGAGGGTAGGCGTTTGCACTCTGCCGATGGAAAGGACTTGTTTGTAGCCGCCATATTTGAGGGTGAATAGTCGGGTGGCATTCATCCCCAAAAGCCAATCACCGATGGCTCGGGAACTGCCTGCGTAAAATAAATTATCATAATTGCCAGCCGGTTTTAAGTCCTGAAATCCATCTCGAATAGCTTCTGGAGTAAGCGAAGAAATCCATAACCTTTGCACTTGACCTTTGTATCCTGCATGTTTGATTACCCAACGTTGGATCAATTCTCCTTCTTGTCCCGCATCCCCACAGTTGATCACCTCTGTCGCTTTTTTAAATAACTCTTTGATGATTTTAAATTGCTTTCTGACGCCTTTGTCTTTCATGACTTTCGTCTCGAATTTTTCAGGGAGCATCGGGAGATTATTGAGATCCCAGCGTTTCCATTCCGCCTGATAATCATCGGGTGTTTTGAGGGTGCAGAAATGACCGAATGTCCAAGTCACTGCATAACCAGCGCCTTCAAAATATCCGTCTTTTCGGTTTTTAGCACCGAGGATATTGGCAATTTCACGAGCAACAGAAGGTTTTTCAGCGATACAGACTTTCATGATTTTCTCTGATGAATTTTAGGTGAAGGGGCTTTTTGAATTATGGTTTTGTAGAAAAGACAAGGAGGAATTTTGTTGAGATCCATCGATGTTGACTTTACCCGCAGATCAAAGATATGCGCAAAGTAGATCGGCGGACAAGTTTTGAATCTTTGGTTTTTAGCTAGCTATTTTGAAACGCTATTCTAGAGTAAAGTTAATTAGTTTTGAGGAATGCACAAGTTTTGAAGGAGCGGAGTTTACTTGTAAAATTTTGGTCCATGAAAATGTCAATTTGGGGGGAAGGCATGGCGACCCCAAAGAGGGAGGGACCCACCCACAGCCACCACCGCCAGTGTCGGGCCTAAAAGCAAAATAATAGGCATGGCTTCGCCGGGCTTTGCTTTGTGCCGTACACTGCAAAAGTAGGGTCAAGATTTAGTGATCTAACAGCTAGCGAAGGAAGATCGAATGGATATGGATTCAAGGCCAATCCAAGAAATAAATCAACACATAGACGCAATCACTCCCTAAATTCCATAAGCAAGAGACTCTTGAAATATAAATCCAATGCTTTTTGTTTGCTTAAGTGTCTGGTAGATAGTTAGTTGTAAAAGCTGTAGCGGTCCTAAGAAAAAATATTTTAGAAAGCTAAATACCCTAAAAGAGAAGCATTTTTACCTAAAAAAATTCTATTAGAGCCTTAAGAAAATTATACCAAATAAAAGGCAAAGTTTCCATTTTTTCCTACCTTGAGCGCCAATTGATAACCCCACTTTAATGTGATCCAAAAAAAAATTATGCGCTTTTCTTTTCAATGTCCAAAATGTAGTTCCCATGATGTAATTGAGGTGAAAGGGTCTTCCATGAATGTCCATCAGAAAATACCGCTTACCAAATGGAGTATGAAGCATGCGGTATTGGATCGCTACCTTTGTGCGCATTGTGGATATACGGAGGAATATGTTCAATTGACCGACTCTTTTAGTAAATGGGCGAAGAGAGAATTGAAAAAGCCCGGTAAACGCTATGATGACTTTGTGTAATAAAAACGGGGTGATTGCTAAAGCCTCCAATTAAGAATTTCCGATTTTACTTCCTTAAAATAAACTAAAAAAATGTTAGAAAATATTTTTACACTGCTTATGCTTGTCCTTTTACAAGCAGTATTAGGTTTCGATAATTTATTATACATTTCTTTAGAATCCAAAAATGCACCCGCGGATCAGCAAAGTAAAGTGAGGAAATGGGGGATAGGTTTAGCCATTGTATTGCGTATCGTTTTATTGTTTGTTTTGTTACAATTGATCGATCTGTTTCAAGATCCTGTGTTTGGTTTTCACCTGGACTTATTTGAGGGAAGTTTTAATATCCATAGTATCATTGTTTTGTTGGGTGGTGTCTTTATCATTTACACTGCGATAAAAGAAATCTGGCACATGATCGCTTTTGAGGAAGCTGGCCATGATGGGGAACGAAAAACCAAAACGGTCGGACAGGTGATCTTTATGATCGTCTTGATGAATTTGGTTTTTTCTTTCGATTCTATCCTTAGTGCCATGGCGCTAACCGATGTTTTCTGGGTGATGGCGACTGCCATTGTCATAGGTGGTTTATTGATGATCTTTTTGGCAGATGGAATTTCTAATTTTTTGGCCAAAAATCGGATGTACGAAGTTCTTGGATTGTTTATTCTTTTCCTGGTCGGAATCATGTTGGTTTCGGAGGGAGGACACCTGGCTCACCTCAAAATATTCGGCTCAGAAATTACGCCAATGAGTAAAGCGACTTTCTATTTTGTCTTGGTTATTTTGATACTGACGGATGTAGTACAAGGACGTTATCAACGAAAAATAATTGCAGAGCAAGAAAGAGAAAAGAGTAAAAAGGCTTAAAAAAATAGGCTGTTTTTTCGGAGTAAAGGAATTGTTTCTAGAATGTTTTTGTTTTTCTCCTGAAAAACAGACTAAATTGAACGTGGAGTTTTAAGTCAATTTTCTCAAGGTTTTCTTCCAAGGCGAATAAAGACACTCGAAAAAATATCCTATGCAAGCCACTCAAATTATTCAAAAATTAAAAGGTCATCACGATCTTTTCCAATTCTTATTTTCAAATCTAGAACCAGCGGAAATCCACTGGAAGAAACAGGAAGGCAAATGGTGTCTCCTCGAAATTTTGTGTCACCTCTACGATGAAGAACTGGAGGATTTTCGAACTCGAGTCCAATATTGTTTGGAAAGGCCTGAAGAAACACTCCCTCCAATTGATCCCGTGGCATGGGTAAGTACTCGAAACTATATAGGTCAAAATTTTGAAGAAAAACTACCCCAATTTCTTCAGGCTAGAAAGGAGTCTATTGCTTGGTTGGAATCTTTGTCTAAGCCCGATTGGGAAAGCGGCGCTGTTCACCCGGAAGTAGGGAAACGATCTGCTCGATTTTTTCTTAGCAATTGGTTGGCGCATGATTATTTGCACCTCCGTCAGATCACCAGATTGAAGTATGACTATCTTTGGGCACATGGCGGAGAAGCTATAAAGTATGCAGGAAATTGGGTCTTAGAATAAAGCAGAACCCCTTTTAGCATATTATTCTTATTTTGTTGGTCTAAATCCTCCATAACAGCCCCGCACAAAATGTCCAAATCTAAAAAATCAGAAACAAAGGAATTGGTCTTTCATCTTGGATCAATGTTGGCAATCGAAAAAGAAGAAATCAAAGCTAGGCGACTTAAAAAAAATCAATCTCCTGACTTAGAAAAAAATTCTTTGGGTTTAGCACTTTCAGGAGGAGGTATTCGCTCTGCGACCATCTGTCTCGGAATAGTGGAAGTCCTCAACCAAAAAAAGATTCTTGAAAAAACAGATTATCTGAGTACCGTTTCTGGAGGAGGATATTTAGGGTCTTATATCCATACCGCGCTCAATGACAAAAAGAAAAGCTTGGAGTATAAGGATCTATTTAATCCAGAGGATATCGCCCACCTTAGAGCTCATAGAGAGTATCTTTATATTTTTCCAAATCATTGGATTGGTCGCTTGCTTAGTAGAATTAATTTGGTTTCCGTCTGGGTACTCAGTATGTTTTTGAACTTATCTTTTCTATTGCTTCCTATTATTTTTTTAGTGCTCATTAATCATTGGCAAGCCCCAACGGGGATGAACTGGAATATTTGTTGCCTTTTGGCACTGGTCTTAGCTTTAATACTGGGAACTTTTATTAGCCCTAATTTTTCCTCTCCACATCGGTTTTACAAACGTCGTTTGAGCAAAGCCTATTTATCTCGGAACCCTAAGATAAAATTGACAGAACTCAATAATCCACTAGCACCTTATCCTTTGATCAATGCAACGGTTCATGTCAATTATGATAAATACGATAAGTACAATCTTATTTCCTATCGTGGCCGCATAAAAAGCAATTACTTTTTATTTTCTCCTATCTTTTGTGGTAGCCAAGTTACCCGCTATACCAAAACCAGTAGATTTCATTTTAAAAATAAAACCCTGGCGACTGCGATGGCGACTAGTGCCGCAGCGGTACATACTTTTATGGGCAATCAAAAGATCCCAAGCCTCGCGCGGTATTTTATGGCTATTGCCAATTTACGGACGGGTATCCTTGCTCCAAACCCTCAATTGGAATCTAGACACCTAACGTTTTGGCCGCGCTATACGGCTTTGGAAATATTGGGCCTACCCAATACGACTACCAAAAGAATTCAAGTCTCAGATGGCGGTCATATCGAAAATCTTGGGGTTTACGAATTGCTAAGAAGACAGGTGAAAGTAATTATCGCGGTAGATGCAGGACAGGATGAGGATTTTAAATTTGAGGACTTGCGAAATTTAGCGATTCGGTCTAGTAGCGAGTTGGGGATTGACTTTGTTTTTCATGAAAATGCACTTCCAGAAAAGGTTATTAGACCCAGTGCTTCCATGGGCTTTTCAAACCGTAATTTTGTGGTGGCCAAATTAGTGCCACTCGAAGGCTCTTATGCTTGTGATGACAATTATGAAGGTTTGTTTATTTATATAAAATCCTCTGTCTTAGTTTCGAAAAATTATGAACTTAGAAAGATGAAAAAGGAGTTGGCCAAGCTAGGCGATCCAGGAAAAGATCTTGTTAAAATGCAAGAGATATTTTCGAAAAAAAGAGCCTTGGATAGTTGGATGTACAAAACCTATAATCCTGACTTCCCGCATGAAAGTACGGCGGATCAGTTTTTTGATGAATCGCAATGGGATTCTTACCATGCTTTAGGGAAATTGATTGGAGAAAATATTTGTGAAAACCTGGGGATTGAAAAAGGAATGGATGGTGCTGATTTGTATGAAAAAGGAAAACGTTATTTTGAGGCCTATTAGAACTATTATTCTTGGTGTCCGTTGTTTGAGGAATCCTATGAAAAAAATGTATTTGCTTTTGTTGATGCTTTGTAGCAGTCCAGTTTTGATGAATGCTCAAATGGACAAATTGAGAATGGGGCTTACCTTACAGCCTTTTACTTTGGTAGAATTCAACCAAGGAGGGAATCTCCGTTTAGGCTTGCAAACCAGAATCGCTCCGCGCGTATTCTTACATGGAGAATTTGGAAAATACCTGGATGTCCTTTCTTTTCGGGTTCAAGATTTGAAAGGTTATAATTGGCGCGCCGCCCTCCAATACAATTATTCTGCCTTCTACTATGTATCCTTAGCTTATTTTTATAAAGACCATTCTTATGCGCTCGAAGAAGAAATATCGATCAATGGCGTCCTAAGCGATAAGGTGCAACACTTGCAAAAATACAGCAATGCCATCACGATAAAATGGGGAAGGTTTTCCTGGATGAAAAAAAGGAAAAAGTTTTTTACCGATTGGTACATGGGCGCTGGTCTCCGCTTGCGCCACGTCCGCCAAAGCGGACTCACTCTAGAGGAAATCCAAAACCTTGTCCGTAAAAATAGTTGGATCTATAAGCCCGCCAGAAAAGAAGGACGTATTTTTAGTCCAGAAATTTCTTTCGGTTTTCGCATTGGATGGGCTGTTTTTAAAAAGGAATAAAAAATAATTTCCTCTCCGATAATTTTGCCCCTTTTGTTCAGGTATTGGATATCGGATATTTTTTCTAAACAAGCTAAAGCTCTATGTTGTATTTTCTTCCAAAATCAGTAGAAACAATTTTTTACTTAGAAATGATACTCAATACATAAGCGATGAGATACGCAAGTTTTACGCTGGACAAAATGGTCCATTCTCACTGATTTTTCTAAATACAATTGTTTCCAAATCCTGAAATTGATTCCCAAATTAAGCTGCAATAAACTTTCCCTCATGCTGTCAAAAGTAGTCACTTCTTGAAAGGATACAGGGAAATAATTGATCTTTAAAAAAGAAGCTTCCGAAAGAAAAAGCAAACGATCTGCTAAGAATTCAACTTTCTTGATTTTAAAAGGCAAGTAGTAACGAATAAAAACGCCTGCGCCATAAAGGCTTGGTGCTTCGGTGTAATTGCTTTTGACATATTCATATTCTCCGGTGATGCCAAGTACCCAGTTATTATTTAAGAAATAACCTAAGCTAGGACCAAAGCGAAGATTGCTGTAGCTTAATTTTTCACCACTCAAGGAATCTCTTCCCTTGACAATGGTGCCGCCAGTCTCTGTACTAAGTAGTATCCTTTTTCTCAAAGGCTCCTGTTCTTGGGCTTGGATAATTCCAGGTAAAAGAAATAAAAAAAAGAGCACAAAATAGTTAAGATTTTTCATCACCAGATTTTTTTGATTAATCAGACTTAAAACAATTTTCTTTTCAAGAAATTAAAAACTTAAAGTCTGCCCTGGATTTTAATATCCAAGGGCAGACTTTTATTTTTCTAGTTCAATTTCAATTCTAAAAAAAGAAATGGATGACTAGAGACAGATACCAGAAGTCATGCGGTCATTCAACCAAGCTAATGGAGTTCCTGGAAAGCTATAGGTCGTCCAACCCCAGTTCCAAATGGTTGCCATTCTATTGGTATAGAAACTTCCATTATAAATGGTCATAGCATTAAACAGACCAAAAGTAAAGTAACTAGATACTTCGTTGTTCCAACTCCACCACAATTTGGATTTGAACGTGTAGAATAATTTAGCACTACCACCGCCACTATTATCTTTGTATATAACTGCAAAAGCACGTTCTCCTGTTTTTTCGACACTACAGCCCATTTTAGCGATGTATTTTTCTACATATTCATCGTATTCTTTAGGTACTTCTCCGTATTTTTCTGCGTGTTGGATGGCACCACTTCTTTCTGCATATTCTGCTAAATGTCTTCCCATTTCTAAGCGACATGCGATAGGCAAACCATGAATGTCTCCCCAAGCAATGTAAGACGCTTCAGAGCTGAATGCCCAAATTTTGATTAAGCCACCACCTTCAACTTTTGGGTCAGGTTCTCCAGAAACATCTACGAATAATTTTGGATCGGCTGGATCAAAATCTCCTTCTTTTACTTGTTTGTTGTCGAAGTAAAATTCGTAGCGCATCGGCGCTTCTGCTTCTTCTGCGGCAGCAGCAGAAACAACAGTATTTTCCAATTCTTTTGCCTCTTCTTCACCTGCTTGATTGTTACAGCTAGTAGGTAGAATAAATAAAGCGGAGGCTAAAAAAGCCATACACATTAGTCGGAATGCACTAGGGAGTGCGAGTGTTCTGATTTTCATTTTTTTAGATTTAAATAAAATGGTTAAAAAATAATGTTAGTAATTTAAGCGCTCTGTAAACGGAATTTTTTAAAGCTTACAGAAGAATTATATTGTAAATCTAAGGGAACTATTGCTAGTATTTATTGGTGAAATAATAAGTGATTGGGCTTGAATAATAAGTGATAAGAACTAAGTGATAAGTGATGTTTTTGAAATGAAGAAAAGATTGCTTTAAAGATCGTTTTGCAAGCCAGTAAGTAGTTTTTAAACAATTTCAATAACTAAAGAGGCCCGAAGGGCGAGGTATGACGAGTCGAATAAAAAAAATAGCTTCGCTGAACTTGCGTTTCATATAGCGATGACGAACTAGTACACAAAGGAAAAGAGTCTGGTTTTTTTTAGCTGGTAGGGTAGGGAGATCGACGCATAAAATTAGCTTCGCCTCAAGAGCGAAAGCAAACTAAAACGAAGGAGCGTTTAGGAGGATTTAGTTCAGAGAAAAGGAGCCGTGCAGGCGAAGATGAAGTTAAGACCTCGCTTAAAAAATGCAAAGCCTAATTTTGAAAAATTACAAATCGGGGACTTACAACAAATTCATTTTTCGCAATATGTCTAAGAAGGCGGAGCTCCTTCTTTGGGCAATGGTGATTTGTTGTCCCCCTCTCAATTCTACATATTTTTCTTTACGATTAAATTTTCGAATAGCACTGAGGTTTAAAACAATACTGTGATGAATGCGGAAAAAACAATGATGGAATTGACTAACCGAAGAGGGTAGCATTTTTTCATATTCTCCTAGGTTTTTAGTGGATAATATCTTAGTTCCATTTTCCATAAAAATCCAGGTACAGGCACCATCAGCTTTACAGTATTCTATTTTTTTGATGGGGATGAATTCCCGACCATTTTGATATGGAATTGAAATTTGTTTGATTTCTTGAGTTCTATCTGGCCATTCCAATGCTTGTTTTTTAGATGCTTCTTTTTTGTGCTTTTTACGCCATTGAATTTTTATTTTTTCAATGGTATTCCTCAATTCATCAATGTCAATCGGTTTTAAAAGGTAGTCGAATACCTGGTATTTGATCGCTTGTAAGGCATAAGCATCGGAGCCTGTTACAAAAACCACTTCCATATCCAACTTAGCGACGCGTTTTAGTAAATCAAAGCCTGAATCTTGAGGCATCATGATATCCAAAAACAATAAATCGGGTTGATGTTGTTCAATTAAATCATAGGCAAGGTCTGTAGAGTCTGCCATGCCCAAAAGCTGTATTTCAGGACAATATTCCTTTAATAAAAGTCTCAATAAATTTCGACTGTAATACTCATTGTCAACTATTAATGCCTTAATATTTCTCATCTTTTGTTTTAGTAAAGTTGCTTTTATTGAACATTTGTATCCACTTTTAAACCTACAAGGTATTAATGAGCTACCATCCGCTACTTATAAAAGTAGCCTGGTATTTAGGGCCTGTTTAAATTCTAATTGGGTTTGAAAATTAGTAGTTTACATCTGGTTACTTATCCGCTTTGGCGGGATTTTGGGGAAAAATATTAACGAGTTTTGTTACTGATTTAGGAAGATTCTAAGTTGTTTTGGCGAAGCTTAGGTGTATCGCCTAAGTTATTCGAAATATGGAAATGGATACTAAGATTCTATTGTAAGTTAGTTCGTCTTTTAATGTATTACTTTGGGAGAGAAAAGGTAATAGGCAAATCAGAAGAAATATTAAATTAATATTTTTTCAGGAGCAGAGACTTAGCGGTGGGGAGCATTTTTAGCGTTTTTTGAGACCATGTATTGGGTTGAGGTTGACAGGAAAATAGGAGCGCGTCTTTTTTTATTCTACCGCTAAACCATCAGCGGCCCTCAATATCTTCATCGTTTTGGTAACGTAATACAATAAGGAAGAACCTATAAGAAGCAATCCAATCGTAAAGAAGAGCGACTGATAATCACCAATAGATTCAAAAGTAAGGTCTCCAACAAAAAAGTAGATTAGAATAAATCCTAGTACAAGATAAAACACTCCGTGAAGTATTAAAATATAAGCACTAAGGGATAGAAAACCAGTAAAGGTGCGTTTAGCAAGAAGCGCTTCTTTTTTTATTTCTTGTAGTCTTTTTCTTGTTGTCAAAAAGTAATAGAAAATAAAAACGATGACCCAGTTAAAATAGAAAATAGTGGCACTATCATTTAGTAACATCTTTATAGAAAGATAAATGAAGTAGGCACAAAAAAGCATCGTTAATATAAAGGTGAGCTTTAATTTTTTAGCTTTTAGAATTAGGTCTACAACTTTTACGGAATCATTTTCTACTTTTTCTTTTCCTTCTGATCCAGCGTTTACTTTAGTCCAACAATAGGGACAGAATGCAAAGTTTTTGATTATGGTCTTACTGCATTTTGTACATTCCATGGCTTCTGACTTTGTCTTTTTTTAATGCTTATTGTTCTTATATTTTCTTTTTAGAATATCCTTCAACTCGTCCGGTCCATTCCTTCTTTTGCGAGTACCCAATCATTATTCCATCTTCTCCGGCTCCTCATACAAAGCCATCAAAACCTTCTCCGGAGTATAAGGCGCATCAAAGCGCAAAGTACCCACCGGATTAAACGCAGAAATAGCATTCTGTATTGCAAAATACGCCCCAATCCCATACATCAAGGGCGGTTCACCCACCGCCTTGGATTGCCGAATCGCCAAAGGATGTCCCTCCGTCCCAAGCGGCAAAACCTCTATGACCTTCGGAACCGAATAAATATCTGGTATTTTATAAGTCGACAAAGCATTGGACAACAAACGCCCTTTATCATTATACAAAACTTCCTCCATCGTCATCCAACCAATTCCCTGTACCAAGCCCCCCTCAATCTGGCCATTGTCCACATCCGTATTCATGCTTTTCCCAAAATCATGTACCAGCTTTACCGAGTCAAAATCATAAATTCCTCTCAAGCAATCGACTGTCACCTGCACCACAGCCGTTCCATAAACATGATAAGCAAAA
>CALLVY010000740.1 GCA_938015925.1 uncultured Saprospiraceae bacterium | reverse complement strand
AAAAGAGATCTTTCTCCTAATGTTGGAGTGAAATCCAAGGAGCAAAAAGACAATAGAGGAGGAAAGCGTGGTGGCGGACGTAATATGAGACGTCGTTAATTTAGAAAATCTGAAAAAATTGGCGTACCTTTGCCCTGCTTTTCTGGAAAGGCAACAGTAAATGGACTTTTTCGTCAATCAAAACAGCTAAAAATAGCATAAGATGTTACAGCCGAAAAGAACGAAATATCGCAAACAGCAAAAAGGTAGAAATAAAGGCCTCGCTATCAAAGGAAGTAGAGTCTCTTTTGGTTCTTTTGGACTAAAGACTCTGGAGGCTGCATTCATTACCAATCGTCAAATTGAGTCTGCGCGTATCGCAATGACGAGATACATGAAGAGAGAGGGTAATGTTTGGATCCGAATTTTTCCTGACAAACCAATTACTTCCAAGCCTGCTGAGGTTCGGATGGGTAAAGGTAAAGGAGCTTTAGATCACTATGTAGCGGTCGTTAGACCAGGCCGGATCATGTTTGAATTAGACGGAGTTCCTTTGGAAACAGCTAAAGAAGCACTTCGATTGGCGGCACAAAAATTACCTGTAGCAACCAAAGTAGTCATTCGACCTGATTACGCAGAATAAAAATTTTTTGAAGAGTATTTAATTTTAGAATAATGGCAACCAAGAAATTTCTGGAACTCCAAGAACTTGCAGACACAGATCTGAATAATGAGCTTACCGAAACTCAAGGGCAGTATCAAAAAATGAAATTTGATCATGCAATCAAAGGATTGGAAAATCCATTGGTAATTCGGGAAATCCGAAGAGACATCGCTCGCTTGCAAACTGAAGTTCGTCGCCGTCAGATGGCTCAAATGGATGAAAGCCAATTAGCTAACAGATCTAAAATCCGCGAAAGAAGACGTAAGTAAGATTTTAATGCTCTTACGAAAGCTTTAGACTAATAATAATTCAACATCATGTCTGACATCAAGAATAAAAAACAAAGAACCGGAGTAGTAGCCAGCAGAAGCATGGACAAGTCTATCACGGTTGTTATTGAGCGTAAATTACGACACCCGATTTACGGAAAGTACGTAAAGAAGACCAAGAAATTTATGGCTCATGATGAGAAGAATGAATGCAATGTGGGCGATACCGTTCGCATTACAGAATCTCGACCTTTAAGCAAGCGCAAAAGATGGCGTTTGGTGGAAATCATCGAGAGAGCTAAATAAGCAAATAAGAATTTTTAAACTCTCTTACTTAGGTATAGAGTTTTAATTAAGGTCAATAAATATAGTATCATGATTCAGCAAGAAAGTAGGTTAAGAGTTGCCGATAATAGTGGAGCCAAAGAAGTGCTCTGTATTCGGGTTCTAGGTGGCTCTGGCCGTCGATATGCCTCTATTGGAGATCAAATTGTGGTGACAGTGAAGGACTCGATGCCTGGAGGAGTAAAGAAAGGAACTGTTTCTACCGCTGTTGTGGTCCGAACCAAAAAAGAAATCCGCCGAAAAGATGGAACCTATATCCGTTTTGATGACAATGCAGTAGTATTGCTCACCGCAAATGGAGAACCAAGAGGAACCCGTATTTTTGGACCTGTAGCCCGTGAATTGCGGGACAAAGATTATATGAGAATCGTTTCATTGGCCCCTGAGGTTTTATAAACCCTCCGGAATAAATCTAATATCATGGCAAACAAAGGAAAAGACAATCAAAAAAGATTTGCTCCGAAGCTCAAAATCAAAAAGGGCGACCGTGTAATGGTTATTGCTGGCTCTAGTAAAGGAAGCCAAGGTGAAGTTTTGGAAGTATTTCCAAATAAAAACCGAGCAATCGTAGAGGAAATCAATATTGTAAAGAAACATCAAAAACCAACCAATGATAACCCTGGTGGGATTATCGAAAAACCAGCTCCGATCCATATTTCAAACTTGAAAGTGATCGACCCTAAAACCGGTACTCCTACTAGAGTCGGTCGTAAGGAAGTAGATGGTAAATTGGTTCGTTATTCTAAGAAATCTGGTGAAATTATTAAGTAATGAGTTATCAACCGAGATTACAAACAAAATACCGCGAGGAAATTATTGGCAAACTGATGGAACAGTTTAACTACAAGTCCATCATGCAAGTTCCTCGATTGGTTAAGATATCTATCAATCAAGGTGTTGGTGGAGCTACTGCTGATAAAAAATTAGCAGAAACTGCATTAGTAGAAACAACCTTGATCGCTGGTCAAAAAGCTGTTCCAACCAAATCACGTAAATCAATCTCTAACTTTAAGTTGAGAGATGGAATGAACATTGGTGCCAGAGTTACTTTGCGTAATGAACGCATGTACGAATTTTTGGATCGCTTAGTAAGTGTGGCTTTGCCTCGTGTACGTGATTTTCGCGGAATCAATGACAAAAGCTTCGATGGTCGTGGAAATTATTCCATGGGTATCAAGGAGCACATCATTTTCCCTGAAATCGACCTAGACAAAGTTAGTCGCATCACAGGATTGGACGTTACTTTCGTAACCACTGCCAAAACAGATGCAGAAGCATTGGCTTTGTTGAAAGCATTAGGCTTACCATTTAAGAATCAAAAGTAAAACATTTTAACCCATAATATTATGGCTCGTAAATCACTGATCGCACGCGAAAATAAGAGAAGAAAAATGGTTGCTAAATATGCTGAAAAGCGTAAGCAACTAAGAGAAGAAGGAAACTGGGATGAACTCGATAAATTACCTAGAAATGCATCTCCAGTTAGATTGCACAATCGTTGCCAATTGACTGGTCGTCCCAAAGGCTATATGCGAATGTTCGGTATTTGCCGGGTAACTTTTCGCGAAATGGCACTCGCTGGCAAATTGCCAGGTGTGACCAAAGCAAGTTGGTAAATAAAAAAAATAACCTTCTTTGATCGATCCCGTTGTTGTGCAAACAGCATTATCAAAGAAGCAGTGCAAAGGCCAAATAAATTTTATTTTATGATTTGGTCTAGTTTTTCAAGGGATTGGTCTTTGAATCATAAATATAATTTTGGCTTTTTGCTAAACTATTAAATACTTTTTAAATGGCAGTTACAGATCCGATTGCAGATTACTTAACCAGAATTCGAAATGCTCAGCAAGCTGGACATAGAATTGTTGAGATTCCTGCATCTAAGATGAAAAGAGCTATTACTGAAATCCTCTACGATCAAGGCTATATCTTAAAATATATGTTTGATAATGAGGCAGGAAAGCAAGGTATCATTAAGATCGCATTGAAATACGATATGAATACCAAAAAGCCGGTTATTCAGAAACTAGGTAGAATCAGTAAGTCTGGTCTTCGTAAGTATGCACCAGTCAATGAAATACCTCGAATTATTAATGGTCTGGGAATTGCAATTGTCTCTACTTCTAAAGGAGTAATGACAGACAAGCAAGCAAAATCTCAAAACGTTGGTGGAGAATTAATCTGCTACGTTTACTAGGATCTTGATTTTTGAAAAAATCATAAAATTTAACAGAAATGTCTAGGATAGGAAAAGCACCAATAAGTCTCCCTGCTGGAGTTGATTTCAGCGTTAGCAGCGGAAATTTGGTAACCGTAAAAGGACCTAAAGGAACACTTACTCAACAAGTAGATCCTGATATCACTTTCTCTTTAGAAGATGGAATGATCACCGTGAAGCGTCCTACTGAGCAAAAACGTCATCGCTCGATGCATGGCCTTTATCGCTCTTTGGTAGCCAATATGATAGAAGGAGTTTCTAACGGATTTTCAAAAGACTTGGAACTTGTTGGTGTCGGTTATCGTGCAGAGAATCAAGGTCAGTTGTTGACATTGGCTCTTGGATACTCTCACCCAGTAATGTTTGCCATTCCTGATGAAGTGAAAGTAGATGCAGTAATGGAGAAAGGAAAAAATCCAATCATCAAACTGACCAGCTTCGATAAGCAATTGCTTGGACAAATCGCAGCTAGAATCCGAGCATTCCGTAAACCTGAGCCTTACAAAGGAAAAGGTATCCGTTTTGTTGGAGAAGAAATCCGACGTAAAGCTGGTAAAACGGCTGCTAAATAAGCTAGCTAGTTGAAAGACGGCTGTCTAATAATCGCTGAAATTTAATCGTAAGAAATTTTTAGATAATGATACTTACAAAAGAAGAGAAAAGAAAACGCATCCATATGCGTTTGCGTAAAACCATCAAAGGTACGCCAAGTCGGCCTCGGCTATCTGTTTTTAGAAGTAATAAAGAGATTTATTGCCAGTTGATCGATGATACTACCGGTAATACACTCGTAGCTGTTTCTTCTAGAGATGCTGATGTTTCTAGCGAAGGAAGCAAGGTTGTACAAGCCAAAGCTGTTGGTAAAATGTTAGCTGAAAAAGCGACTGCTGCCAATATCAACACCTGTCTTTTTGATAGAGCAGGTTATTTATATCACGGAAGAGTTAAAGCATTAGCTGATGGCGCTCGCGAGGGTGGCATGAAATTCTAAATAAATCAATCAATTATAATGGCAAAAAGGACTCCAAATAAAATTAAACCTGCTGACACCGACTTGAAAGAAAAGTTAGTTAACCTTAATCGGGTTGCTAAGGTGACAAAAGGGGGTAGAACTTTCAGCTTTGCTGCTATCGTAGTGGTTGGAAATGGAAAAGGAACAGTTGGTCATGGCTTAGGTAAAGCGCGTGATGTGCAAGAATCTATCGCTAAAGCAGTAGATGATGCTAAGAAAAACTTGATCACCTTCCCACTATACAAAGGAACTATTCCTCATGCGCAAAAAGGTAAATATGGTGCTGGTAAAGTACTTATTAAGCCTGCATCTGAGGGAACTGGGGTAATCGCTGGTGGAGCTATGCGTGCCGTACTAGAGATTGCTGGTGTTCACAATGTACTAGCTAAAACTCAAGGGTCTTCCAATCCTCACAATGTTGTTAAAGCGACTATCGATGCTTTGGCTAAGTTAAGAAGCCCAATGCAAATCGCTAAACAGCGTAATATTAGCATGGAAAAATTGTTTAACGGATAATTCATTCAAGAGGCAAAGTTGTTTTGGATAACTTTCTTCTATTAAAGTAATAACGATGGCTCAAGTAAAGATAACTCAGGTAAGAAGTATCATCGATCGTTCTAAACGACAAAAGAACACGATGTTCGCTCTTGGTTTGCGTAAAATGAACCAAACAGTGACTCATAATGCCACTCCTCAAATATTAGGAATGATTCATAAAATTAATCACCTCGTTGAGGTGGAACATTTATCCTAATTTTCTCGTAAAAAACTTATTCCACTTTTCTAAAGGATTTATACATAATGGAATTACATAGCTTAAAACCTGCAAAGGGCTCGGTTAAAAAAAGAAAAAGAATTGCTAGAGGACAAGGGTCCGGCCATGGTGGTACTAGTACCCGTGGACATAAAGGGCAAAAATCACGTTCCGGTTATAGCCGCAAACGAAATTTTGAAGGAGGGCAAATGCCTCTTCAAATGCGCTTGCCAAAACGTGGTTTCAAAAATCCAAACCGAGTAGAATTTGTGCCATTAAACTTGGCCAGATTGCAGGCGATTCACGACAAATATAATCTAGACACCATCGATATGGAAACCTTGGTGGCCAATGGCATTGTTAAGAAGACGGATAAAGTGAAAATTCTCGGTCATGGAGAATTGAAAACCAAATTAACGGTTTCTACTCACGCTTGTTCTGAGACTGCTAAAGCTGCTATAGAGGCACAAGGAGGAAACGTAAATATCGTTTAAAGCAAACCGATGAAAAAGTTTATTACTACAATAAAAAATATCTGGAAGATCGAAGAATTGAGAAACCGGATACTTTTTACACTGGGACTGTTGCTCGTTTATCGCTTCGGTTCCTTTGTTGTTTTGCCTGGGGTAGTTCCTTCGGCACTCGAATCCAGCGCAAATAATTCTCCAACAGATTTATTGGGCTTGATTAATGTATTTACTGGAGGAGCATTTTCTAATGCCTCCGTTTTTGCATTAGGAATTATGCCGTATATCACCGCATCGATTATCATTCAGTTGATGGGCTTTGCTGTACCTTATTTCCAAAGACTCCAACAAAGAGAAGGAGAATCTGGACGTAAAAAAATTACTCAAATTACTCGTATGCTTACCCTGGCAATTACCTTAGTTCAAGGTGGTGGCTATTTGGCATATATCAAAAGTACTGGAGCAGTATCGGCAGGAATGCCCGAATCTGTTTTCTGGGTATCCAATATCATTATCCTTTCAATGGGAACCATCTTCGCGATGTGGCTTGGAGAGAAAATTACGGACCGAGGAATCGGTAATGGTATTTCTCTTTTGATCACCATCGGTATCATCGCTACCTTACCAGGTGCCTTGATCTTTGAATTCCAAGCTCAGTTTGGAAATAGCCGTTTGTTGATTTTCCTTTTAGAAATGGCTGTTTTATTCCTCGTTGTTATGGCTACTATTATGGTGGTACAAGCGGTGCGTAAAATTCCGATCCAATTTGCAAAAAGAATGGTCGGTAGAGGTGCTGCAAATATGCCTGTAACTGGTAACAGAGATTACATCCCTGTAAAAGTAAATGCTTCAGGAGTAATGCCGATCATCTTTGCTCAGGCATTGATGTTCTTACCTGCTACGATTGCACAGTTCGCCAGCAGTGGTGGACAAGCAACAACCAATAGTTTACTATTGGCCCTAAATGATTTTACATCTGGTCCTTATAATGTGATTTACTTTTTATTGGTGGTTTTGTTTACTTATGTATACACCGCCTTATTGGTAAACCCACAACAATATTCAGAGTACCTCAAGCGTCAGAATGCTTTTATTCCTGGTATTAAGCCCGGAAAGAAAACGGCAGACTTTATTGATACCGTAACCACTCGGATCACTTTGCCAGGTTCTATCTTCTTGGGACTCATCGCTATTCTACCTGCATTTGCTGCTGGTTTTGGAGTGAATACTGCTTTTGCCATGTTCTTTGGAGGAACTTCTCTTTTGATCTTGGTAGCTGTAGTATTGGATACCTTGCAACAGATAGAAAGTTATTTATTAATGCGTAAGTACGATGGACTAGTAAAATCTGGTCGCTTGAAGAGTAGAGGTGGTGTTGAAGGCATCGGCGCATCTATGTAAATTTAGAGCATTGGAAAATGTTGGGTCTAAACCTTTACTACATTTTTTGGTTCTCATTTAGTACACTTTAGTACGATAATCAATTTAGTGCTGTTTAAAAAATAAAGTCCTCTTTTGAGTTTTCCATATAACTCAAAACCACCTCCTTTTCAAGTCGTTAGGTATTTGAATTATATGAAAAACGGCGGATTTATTTTTTCAACTTTACTAAGCAGAAATTACCACCATGGCAAAAAAAACAAATCAATACTTTCCGGATACTGTCTCTCATCCGGGAGAAACCCTGCGTGAGAAATTGGAAGAATTGAACATGGGCACAAAGGAGTTTGCGGTACGAACCGACAAGCCAGAGAAAACTATTTCTG
>CALLVY010000739.1 GCA_938015925.1 uncultured Saprospiraceae bacterium | reverse complement strand
CATTTTCTTTTCGTAAATCTACCCAACCAACAACTCCTTTGATAAAATCATTCTTTACCGCTAGATCAAGTAAAAAATCTGTCTCTATTTCCGATTGGTCTGCCTGTACTGCTACACAACCGTCCATTTTATTTTCAGTTAAGAGCGGCTGTAAATCCTCGGGTAAAAAGTCCCGTTGAAGCACAGACATCGTATCGTCAATCCATGCATCGCGTACAGGATCAAATTGCCAAAAGTGTTGGTGTGAATCAATTTTTATCATTTGCTAAATGAAATTACTGTTTGATGTTGAATTCCTAAACCATCGATACCAAGTTCCATAGTATCACTTGCTTTCAAATATTTAGGCGGATTAAAACCTAAACCTACTCCAAATGGAGTTCCTGTAGAAATGATGTCACCTGGAAGTAAAGTCATAAATTCACTTATATAACTAATCACTTTAGGAATATCAAATATAAAGTCTGACGTGTTACTGTCTTGTATAGTCTCACCATTAAGTTTGAGCCATAACCTTAAATTATGCGGATCAGCAATTTCATCTTTGGTTGCCATAAATGGACCTAAAGGCGCAAAAGTATCACAGCTTTTTCCTTTTACCCATTGACCTTCACGTTCTAACTGAAATGCACGTTCGCTGACGTCATTATGAACCATGTAGCCTGCTACGTAATCCATAGCATCTTTTTCTTCTACATAAGAAGTTTTTTTACCGATAACTACCGCTAATTCTACTTCCCAATCTGATTTTTCGCTGCCACGTGGTAACATTACATTATCATTTGGACCGATAATCGAAGAAGTTGCTTTGAAAAACAAAACAGGTTCACCAGGTACAGCCATACCGCTTTCTTCGGCATGCTTAGCGTAGTTCAAACCGACACAAACAATCTTAGATGGTCTAGCTGTTGGTGCAGCTAGACGGATATTATCATCAACTGATGGGCAAGATTCTTGGTTAGTCTCTAACCATTTCTTTAATCGAGTGATACCATCGGTTGCAAAGAAGTTTTCATTATAATCTTCGCCAAATCCCGAAACATCAATACGGGAATTATTCTCAAGTTGTAAGCCAGGTTTTACCGAGCCTTCATTTCCAAATCTGATTAATTTCATATTATTTTAAAATATTTTTTCGTTTAAATATTATACCTATTAAGTCCTTTTTACCAAAAAGACTATCCATTCAATTTAATAAATCCTCCGTCAACAGGAAAATCAGTTCCTGTAATAAAAGATGCTTCATCAGATGCGAGGAAAAGCGCCATATCTGCTATTTCCTGAGGTTTGCCCATACGTCCGATAGGTTGTGTTGCAGACAGCGCTGCAAAAGTTTCTTTCTCTTTTCCAGGATAGTTTTTAGCAATAAAATTATCTACAAAAGGGGTATGTACTCTCGCAGGAGAAATACAATTACAGCGAATTCCTTCTTTTAAATAGTCTTTTGCCACTGAATAAGTCATCGTCAAAACGGCACCTTTGGTCATCGAATACGCAAATCTGTCCGAGATACCGACAGAAGATGCAATAGATGCCATATTAATAATGACACCACCTCCACGTGTTTTAAAGTCCGCGATGGCATTTATCATACAGTGGAATAAACCTTTGATATTGACTTGATATAACCTATCCATGTCATCCCCTGAGGTCTTCTCTATGTTACCGACATGGGCTATACCAGCGTTATTCACTAGGATGTCAACACCGCCTATGTTTTGAAAAATAGAAGCAACTTGGGCTGCATCTGTAACATTACATTGATGTACTGTTGCTTGATTGCCTGCATTCGTTATTTCGGCGACAGTTTGTTTGCCTGCCTCCTCATTCATTTCCAATATATGTACTATTGCACCTGCAGCTGCAAACGTCTGTGATATGGCTTTCCCGATACCGCTTCCGCCGCCAGTTACAAGGGCCACTTTATTTTTTAAATTGAATTTCATTATTACATTTTATTGTTCCTTAATATTTTTTCGGCGACCAATCCGCTATTCCTTCTTCTTCTAATTGCTTGTGATACCTTTTGACTAAAGGGCAATCCTCATGTGTAACACGTGGTAGGTTTTCATTGACCATAAGTGGTACAGCGGCATTCCACCAAATATCAAAACTCTCTTTAAAATGGTCAGCAAGTTTTGCTTCTTGAATAATCATGTTCTCTTTCTCGAAAGGATCATTTTCTATATCAAACAGAAATTTATTATTAACATAGCGCCATTTTTGATTTCTGACTGCAAACTTGTTATACTTTTCCTCCTCCATACTTCCAGCCTTCCAACGGCCGCAATGGACAAATACCTTACGGTCTTCCCATTTGGCATTTTGATTCTCCAATAGAGGTAGAAGAGATCGACCCTCAAGTTGTTTCAAATCTTCGGGTAATTTTGCTCCAGCTAATTCGACAAAAGTCGGATACAAATCAAGGTGAACAGCCAATTCATTTATGTCGTATCCTTCTGTAAAAACGCCTTTCCAATAACAGAAAAAGGGCACATGATTACCACCTTCAAAGGGAGAGTTTTTTCTGCCCTTCATTCCTGCATTGTAAGGGATTATTTTTTCACCATTTAGCAACATTGGAGGCATTGACATCCCATTGTCTGTCGTAAAAATCACCAATGTATTCTCTAAGGCATTCCACTCCGCTAACTGCGTCATCATCTGCCCGAAATTATCATCTATATTTTCAATCATTCCGTACCTACCTGCCGTTTTTTCGTCATACCCTAGCTCCAAAAATCTCTTTTTGTATTCAGCAGGAGCGAAAAAAGGTCCATGTGGCGCATTTAGAGAAAGAAAGGTAAAGAACGGTTGATCTTTATCAAGTTGCTCTTTGGTCCAAGACAATGCAGCCTCAAAAAACAAGTCTGTACAAAAGCCTTTGGTTTGAACTATTTTATCATTATGTAGTAGCACATTATCAAAATAAGTATTGTCTGCATTAGGCGGGAAATCTCCGAGTCCAACCTGCCCAATACCGCCTGCGCCATGCATCAAAACTTCATCAAATCCCCGACTTTGAGGAAGATATGCCACCTCATCTCCGAGATGCCACTTACCGAACAATGCCGTCTGATAACCTGCAGATTGAAGTGCTTGTGGCAAGGTGTAGGTGCTTAAAGCCATACGTTCTCTTTGGCGAATGGTATGTGTGACTCCAACATGAAACGGATGCCGCCCACTCATGATAGCCGCACGAGACGGAGCACAAGTCGGACTTACTAAGTATTGAGTAAAACGAGTAGATTTTTGATAAAAAGCATCAATATTCGGAGTTTGTAATATTTCATTCCCCATACAAGACAGATCGCCCATACCTTGGTCATCAGTCATTACAAATATAATATTCGGACGACTGCCTTTGAGTGTATATGCTTTAATATCGACTTTAGGGCTTAACCTAGGTGTACATTGTACCCCATGAAAGCAAAGCAAAATGAAAAAAGTCGATCTTTTAATTATTCTTATCATATTTTAATATCCAATTAGGTTAGCGTCTCTTTATTTTATTAATTGATACTGTTTGAGTTGTAACAAGTCTATTATTCTATTTGTACAACAGGTTCATAATTTAGATACCCAAGTGATGTTAAAAAATTATCCGTTTCAATAACTATCTTTTTATAGTTCTTAAAATGTTTATAATTAAAGAAGCCATGTTTTGCTCCTTCATATATTTTCAAATCACAACGGCTATTAACTTTGTCCATTACAAGCTTATAATATTCTGCAGTTGTTACTGGCACCAGTTGGTCCTTACTCCCGAGAAATATAATAGTGGGTGGTGCTCCCTCTTTGATGTTATGTAATGGTGAAAATTCTTTATAATCGGCACCAATTCTTTCATAACCATAACCACCTGGACCATTATCAATAACTGGATTGAAAAGCACCAAAGCATCTGGTATACAGCTGACGTTCATATCATCGGTGTCTTCGTTGTAATCTTGTATCAATGCTGTTGCCGCAGCAAGATGCCCTCCCGCTGAGCCACCCGCAGCTATGATTTTAGTTGAATCAATAAGAAAGTTCGAGGCATTTTTTCTGATAAATCTAATAGCAGATTTCGCATCTTTGAGTGATTCGAACGGAGTTGTTTTGCTTGATTTTTTAGTTCTATAATCCGCTAAAAAACAAACTATTCCTCTTTTAGAAAAATACTCCCCATACTTTTTGAATTGAGTTATTCTACCGCCATTCCAGCCTCCACCAAAGAAGAAAACCATTGCAGGATATGTTTTGTTCCCTTCAATTTGTTGTGGATAATACACCTCTAAAAATAACTTAGTTTTGTCTATTTCTTTATACAGACTTTTTTCTTGGGCACTGGACATAGTAATACTTACTAGTATAGTTACTATTATGAAAAGTAAGTATTTTAACGTCATAATTATTTTAATCTCAGTTTAGACAATGTATGTTTATTGATTCATAAATGCAGTCTGCACCCAATCAAAATCAATTGCAGCATTTTGCTGCGGATTTCCTGGTGTACTTCGCCCTTGTTTGATTTGTTGAATTAATATATTTTTAAGTTCTTCTAATTTTTCAGGATGTTCTTGTGCCACATTATTCTTTTCCATTACATCTTTTTCTAAGTTGAATAAGAGATAATCAGGCAATACCTGTTTGACTTTTGCAGGTTTTCCGCTACCAGCGACACCCGAGTTAGGCAATAAGACAAG
Source organism: uncultured Saprospiraceae bacterium (assembly GCA_938015925.1). Taxonomy (GTDB): domain Bacteria; phylum Bacteroidota; class Bacteroidia; order Chitinophagales; family Saprospiraceae; genus CALLVY01. The sequence goes on along the minus strand of CALLVY010000739.1, from coordinate 651 downwards.
TTTCCAATCGCCTTGTCGGATCGCAAAAACTCCAGTTTTGGAATGATGAACAGTGGATGTTCTGTCATATCTGCCCTTACCTGTCAACAATGGAAGCATGCTGTAACTGTCTTCTCCTTCATTTTCTTTAAGTGAATAATTGAGAAGGTCTGCACAGGTCGCCATGAAGTCTGTAGTACAAATAGTAACATCACTCTCAGTATTAGCTGGCACTACACCAGACCATTTTACTAAAAACGGTACGCGATGTCCTCCCTCTAAGTAGCTACCTTTCAAGCCTGAGTAAATATAACTAGGATTATGACCTTTCTTTTTAAGTAAAGGAACATCCGCAGTAGAAGCACAACCGTTGTCACTTGTAAAAATGACCATCGTATTATCTTCGATGCCTTGTTCTTTAAGCGTTTCGAATATTCTACCCATCAGTGCATCTGTCATAATTACAAAGTCGGCATAGTCATTAATCCTACTTGTTCCTTTCCATGGAGCAATCGGTAACACAGGGTTATGTGGAGAAGGCAAGGGAAGGTACAAAAAGAAAGGTTCGGTTTTGTTTGCATTCTCTATGATAAATTCTATTGACTTATCTACAAAGGTCGGCAGTACTTGCTCGTGTACAAGATCATCCGCTATATCTCCTTTTATCCAACT